>CALZAJ010000022.1 GCA_945613785.1 uncultured Verrucomicrobiota bacterium
GCAAACGTCGCACCCGCCTGCTCGGCGACGCGACGGACGAGGTCACGCTCGGCCTGCGTATCGGTGTAGAACGCGTTGAGACAAACGACCGGCTGGACGCCCGAACGACGGATGATGTCGATGTGCGCGAGAAGATTGTCGCAGCCCTTCTCCAACAGCTCGAGGTTCTCGCTCGTGTAGACGGGATCGAGCGGCAGACCCGCCTTGACCGCCGGGGCACCGCCGTGGGCCTTGAGCGCACGGACCGTCGCGACCAGCACGACCGCGTCGGGCTTCAGACCCGAGCAACGGCACTTGATGTTCCAGAACTTCTCGAAGCCCATGTCGGACGCGAAACCGGACTCCGTGACGACGTAGTCGCCGAGCGCACAGGCCAGACGGTCGGCGACAACCGAGTTCTGACCGATCGCGATGTTGGCGAACGGACCGGCATGGACGAACATCGGCTGACCCTCGATGGACTGCATCAGCGTCGGCTTGATCGCATTCACGAGCAGCGCGCACATCGCGCCATCGACCTCGAGATCAGCCGTCGTCACCGGCGCACCGCTCTTCGAGTAGGCGACGATGATCTTCGACAGACGCTTGCGGAGGTCGGCGAGGTCCGCGCTCATCGCAAGGATCGCCATCACTTCGGACGCGACCGTGATGTAGAAACCGGAATTGCAGGTGTAACCGTCGAGCTTGCCGCCACGGCCGATCTCGATGTTGCGCAGACCCTGTGCGCAGAAATCCATCGCCCAGCGGAACTGGATGCGGTTCTCGTCGATGTCGAGACGCTTGAGACCGCGCTCCGCGAGCCACGCGTCATCGTGATTGCGCTCGTGCTGCATGCGGGAGTTGAGCGCGACCATCGCGAGGTTGTTCGCGTTGGTGATCGCGTCGATGTCACCCGTGAGACCAAGGGAAAGCGACGTCAGCGGCACGACCTGCGCGAGACCGCCGCCCGCGGCAGAGCCCTTGATGTTGAACGTCGGACCGCCCGAGGGCTGACGGACGCAGCCAATGACCTTCTTGCCGAGCTTGCCAAGGCCCTGCACGAGACCGAGCGTCGTCGTCGTCTTGCCTTCGCCCAGCGCGGTCGGCGTAATGGCCGTCACGTCGATGTATTTGCCCTTGCGACCGGCACCGACACGTTTGAGGACCTTGGTCACATCAACCTTCGCCAGGACGGACCCGTACGGGGTCCATTCATCCGGCTGGAGTCCAAGCTCGGCAACCAGTTCGGCAGCAGGTTTAAGAGTCTCTTCAGCGGCCTCGGCAATCTGCCAGTCCTTCATCTTCGTAGGGTCAAGTTTCATATGACATATTATATCAAAAAACGGCAAAAAAGAGAGCGGAAGGGCGAAGCCCGTAGCTTCATGCGGGTCACGACGCGGGACAACTCGCGGTCTCGAGGACTTTCACCGCGCGCCAACCGCCCCAGACGAACAAGCGCCACGGACGGATGTGACGGACGACTTTGACGACCCTATCCTGCCTGTCGAGAAAAGTCGCGTCAATCGGGAATCGCATGAAGAAAGTGTGGATCGCGTTGCACTTGAGGATCAGCATCCCCTCGTCCTTCGCCAAGGACCTCGTCCCGATCAGACCCTTCGCCCGCTGCGGAAACGTGCGGGCGACCTTCGCGCGATAGCCGAGGATCTCAACCGTGTCCATCACCAGAACTGCCAGTTGCCCGTCTGAAGGACGTAAAGGCCCAAAGCCAGGTTCGTCGTCACATGGGCGACAACGGACGCTCCAAGTCCCTTCTTGATGGCCAGGAGTCCGTACAAGACGCCCGCCATGACGCCGACCACGAGACGGTTGTGTCCGACGGCGAAGAGTCCGACCGTCCAGAGAAACGCCGACAGGTCAAACCGCGTCCCCGACGCCTCCGTCCAATGTCCCGCCGTACGATCCAGCCAGCGGTAGAGGAAATGCCGATAGAAGATCTCTTCGGACGGGGCAATCACAAACGCACTGCCCAGGAGCTGCAACCCCAGCAACAGCTTCGACCCGTGATCGACCTCGACCGTCGAGGGACTCCCGAGAATGCAGTACTGACGGTAGAACGCGAACTGCTCCGGCCAAACCCAGAGGAAAAGGACGAGGAATCCGACCGCCAGACCCCAGAAGGACGGACGGAAGGAACGGATCGCCTGCCGCCACGGACGAAACCCGAGGCAGAGACCGAGCATCAGCAGACCCACGACCGCCGTGCGGACGGCATACATCTCCGCCTTCGCCGGCAGCGCCATCAACAGCGCCATCCAGACGGCGAACGGAGCCACCGCCGCACAGGTCTGCTGGGTCCGCAACGTCATGCGTCAGCGGTTCTCACGGAACGTGCCGGCCGCGGCCTTGACGCCGTAACACACGAGCACGATCGCCAGCGTCAGCAGGAAGCCCGTCGCGCCGCCCTTCACCCAGTCGATCGTCTCTCCCGTGAAGCTCTTCCAGCAGAGCGTGCCGAGCGCAAGCGACGAGACGCCGAGCATGAAGACCATCGGGAAACCGGTGATCCACGCCGGCTTCTTGTTCTTGACGAACCAGAGAGTCGCGGAGAGGAGCGTCAGCGCCGCCAGCAGCTGGTTGGCAGACGCGAAGATCGTCCACAGTTGCTTGGCCGTGTTGGACGCCCCCAGGAGCAGCGCCGCCGCCAGCGCGACAACGAAGAACGTGCCGAAATACATGTTGTAGGCCACCTTCTTCGGCACGCCCGATTCCTCGGTGGGCTTGCCGATCAGTTCCTGCCAGCTGAAGCGCGCCAGACGCGTGCCGGCGTCGACGGACGTCATCAGGAACGCCGAGACGGAGAGGAGCATGAAGCTCTCGGCAATGCGCTTGCCCAGCTCCTGCTCGAGTCCGATCGCGGAGAAAAGCTTCACACACATGGCCGCCACCGTAGAGGCGAACATCTGGACCGGCTCCTTGGCCTTGATCGCCTCGACATACTCCTGCTGGGAGGCGAACGCGCCGGCCACGCCGATGAGCGCGATGATCGCCAACACGCCCTCCAGTAGCATGCCGCCGTAAGCGACGGGACGAACGCCCTTCTCGCTGTCCAGCTGCTTGGCGGACGTACCAGACGCCACCAGCGCATGGAAGCCCGAGCAGGCGCCGCAGGCCACCGTGACGAAGAGGAGCGGGAACAGGAGCTGCGGTCCGAAGCGTCCCTCGCCGACCAAGCCCGTGAAGGCGTCAAGCTGCAGCGTTGGGTGGGCGATGAAGACGCCGAGGAAGCCCAGGGCCATCATCGCGTACAGGAGATAGGCGTTCAGGTAGTCACGCGGCTGGAGCAGGATCCAGACCGGGCACGTCGCCGCAAAGAAGCAGTAGACGAGGAGGACGATCGTCCAGACCATGCGGACAGTCTCCGTCGACCAGCCGCAGAGCTTCACAAGATCAAGCGGATAGACATTGCCCACCCACACGAAGGCGAACATCACCGGCACGAAGATGAGCGACGACCAGAGGACGGACATCTTCCACTTGTTGACGCACAGACCGAACAGGATCGCCTCGGCAATGAAGAGGAGCGACGCCGTCGCAATCGCGGGATCGTCGACGAACGTGCCGGCGATCTGACGCGTGAATTCGGAAACGACGAGGACAAGGGCGGACCAGCTGAACAGCAGGAAGAGTAGCTTGCCGGGCTTGCCGAGAATCGTGCCAATCACCGTGCCAATCGACTCGCCGCCATGACGGATCGAGAGGAAGAGCGAAATCATGTCATGCGCGGCGCCAATGAAGATACAGCCGAGGATGATCCACAGGGCGACAGACCCCCAGCCGAACTCGGCGGCGAGCACAGGCCCCACGATCGGACCCGCACCGGCGATGGCCGCGAAATGATGCCCGAACAAGACCGTCGGATGCGCCGGAATGAAGTCGACACCATCCTTCTTCGTGTGCGCGGGCGTCGGAATCGAGGGATCAACCCCCAACTTCCGTTCAATCATCTTCGCATACAGGAAATAGCCCACCAGGAAGCAGGCTGAGGCCAAAAGAAGCAATGTCGCACCGTTCATACTCAGCAGGGTTTGCCCGTCACGCAGTCCATCGTCTTGCCGGAATAGCGGGATTCCTCAGCGAGGAAGGCGATGCGATGCGATTCGAGGGCGGCCTCGAGGATCTTCGTGTAGCGATCCGGGGAGGCGCTACGCACGAGCTTGACGAATTCGGTCATGATTTCGCGGTCGCCGCCGCCGTGGTGTCCGTTCTGCGCGGGAATAATCGTGGTCGAATCGCCGACGAACGGGAGGATCTCGATCTTCCGCTCGTCAGCGATGATCTCGCCACGCGTCCCGTAGAAATGCGTCACGCGCGTACGCTGCTGCGAATAGCTCTCCATCTCGAGGATGATCGTCAGGCCGCCATCGTAGTCCATGAGGACCGTCTGGTGGTCGACCGAATCATTCCCGCACGCATAAACACAGCGTCCGTACGGCGAAGTCTCGATCATCTTGAGGATCGCCTCGTCGGACTCGTCCGCAAAATGGTAGCGGAGGTCCGTGCGGTCATAGTAAAGCTTGTAGGCGTCGAAGGGACAACCCTCGCGGACGGACTGCGGACAGTCCTGACAGCGGTCGGCCGCACCTTCGGGGCTGTTTTCGGGACGCCAGTGGAAGAGCGAACCGAAGCTCGTCACCTTCTTGCAGACCTTGCCCTTCGTCCACCACTCAATGAGATCGAAGTCATGCGTGCACTTGTTGACGAGCATGCCCGTGCCCTTCGCCTCGACAGACCAGTTGCCGCGGCAATAGGCGTGGGCCGCCTTGCCGTAGGAAATGGCTGCGAGGTGATGGACACTCGTCAGTTCGCCGATCACGCCGGACGAAATGACCTCGCGCAGCTTCTTGTAGAACGGCGCAAAACGAAGAACATAGCCAGTCAAGACCAGACGCTTCGCCTTCTTCTGGGCCTCAACGATGTCCTTGCATTCCTGCCAGGTACAACCGATGGGCTTTTCGAGAAGGATGTGATACCCCTTCTCCAGGGCCATAAGGCACGCCTTGTGGTGCATACGGTCCGGGAGGGAGATAATCACTGCATCAGCCTCGACGCCGGCGTTGATCGCTTCTTCCCAGCTTTTCCAGGTCGGATACTTCGCACCGGCCGGAAATTCGGCCACAGGGTCGGCAAGACCGGCGATTTCAAAGTCCCGCGGGTGCGTGCTCGCGTAAGACGCATAGGCACGCCCGCGGATACCGTATCCAAGAATGAGTGCTTTGACTGGCTTGTTCACTTCCATAGCGTTCGTTATTTGAATCAAACCTCGACGATCCAGCCGTTGCAGTCACCCTCGCGCTTGAGGGAGATGCCCGTACCGGTGCCGTTGGCGAACTCCATCTTCTCGCCGTCCCAGTCAAAACCCGTGTCGTACTGGTAGCTCATGTTGCAGAGGAGGCAGAGCGTACCGGAGCGGCCGCCGACTTCCGCCGGCGAAATCGTCGCCTCGCGCGTGTAGCAGCAGTCGATGAAGTTCTTGACCTGGTTGAGCGAGCAGTAGAGGTTCGCCTGCTTGATCTCGGCGGCAAAGTCCTTCTGCAGCTTGGCAATCGCGGCGTCAAGCGCGTTGTCCTTCTTCGCCATCGCGTCCGTGCCGTAGTCCTTGCCGACAGACTCCGCAACGACCTTGTCCTTCATGAAGGTCATCTCGGCGATCTGCTTGCGGATCTCAGGCGTCGGCTTCACGGCGCCCGTACCAACCCAGACGGCGATCTTGCCGCGGTTCACCGCGACGATGCCCTTCGTGCCGTAGAACACCGTGCCCCAGACGCCGAACGGACCGTGATAAAGTTCCACCGTGCCGTAGGGCTTCTTGAAGAGCATCTTCATGCCGAACTGACGGCGGCCACCGTGATAGAGGTCGGTCGAGTGCGGCTCGTCGGACGGGATGATCTTGCACGGACCGGACTGATCGCAGTCAAGGCCCCACTGCGCGATGTCGAGGTGATGCGCACCCCAGTCGCCGTTGTAGCCCGAACCGATGTCGTCGTCAAAACGCCAGAACATCGGATAGAACATGTGCACGCCGCGCGGCGCGAGCTGGTCGGAATACGGACGCATCTTGGCCGGACCGAGCCACATCTTCCAGTCGACGTCGGGATTCGGCGCGCCTTCCTTCGCCGCATTCTTGGGATCGTCCCAGAAACGCACCGGGTGGGACGGGCCGCCGAGCTTCTGTCCGCCGCGGCCGTAGTTCGCGTCAACATACATCACGTCTCCAATCACGCCGCCACGGACGATCGAGACCGCCGTACGGAACTCCTTCCAGCTGCGCTGCATGGAGCCGGTCTGGAACACGCGGCCGTACTTCTTCTGCGCGGCAATGACCTTCTTCGCCTCGTCGATCGTAAAGGTCAGCGGCTTCTCGCAATAGACGTCCTTGCCGTGCTTCATCGCCTCGACGGAGATGTAGGCATGCCAGTGATCGGGCGTACCGATGCAGACGAAGTCGATCGTCGGATCCTGAATGACCTCACGGAAATCGTAGACGGCGCGGCATTTGTTCGTCTTGTAGGCCTCGTTGACCTGCTTAGCACCTGCAAGCGCGCGCGTCTTGTCGCAATCGCAAACGACCACGATCTCAACCTGGTCGCCCGAGTTGCCCTTGTCCAGGAACTGAGGAATCAGAGCCGTACGCATCTGAATGCCGCAACCGATCATCGCGCCACGGAGCTTCTCACCGGGCTTGAGAGAACGAAGGCCGACCTTGCTCGTCGAACAACCGGCAAACGTCATCGCCGCGGCAGAGCCAAACAAGAAACCTCTACGATTGATGTTCATTGTCTATTTTTTCCTTTCTTCTTTACCACATGAATCCCCTGAAATCCTGAGTTGAAACCTAGGCGCGCAAATAGGCCGAATAGGCCTTGTACGTGTTCCAGCAGTCGTCCTTGGCTGCTAGTTCCCATGGCGCATGCATGTTCCAAAGCGGCGTACCCATATCGAGGACAGCCATGCCGAAACGCGACATGTACTGCGCAATCGTGCCGCCACCGCCCTTTTCCATCTTGCCGAGCTCGGCCATCTGCCAAGTCACATCACCCTCGTCCATGATCTTACGGATCTGCGCGATGAACTCCGGTTCGCAATCACTGGAACCGCCCTTGGAGGTGCCGCCCGTGTACTTGGACGCCGCGGGACCGCGATGGAAGACCGCACCGTTGCCGGTCGAATCCTGGTCGGCGAAATGCGGATCAGCCGTCGCCGTCACGTCAGCAGACAACATCGAACTGCGCTCGAGCGCACGACGCACCATGATGTCACGGGCGTTCTTCTCCTGACGCTCGATGATTTCGGCGACCGTGTTCTCGAAGAAGGAGCTCGTCATGCCCGTCGCGCCGACGGACCCGATTTCCTCCTTGTCGCACATGAGAATGGACGCCGTCTGGTCCGGAACTTCGTCGGACGCATCAAGCAGCGCCTGAAGGCCCGCAAACGAACAGACACGGTCATCATGGCCGTAGCCGGCGATCAGCGCGCGGTCGAAACCGACTTCACGCGGCATCCCCGCAGGAACAATCTCGAGTTCGGCGGAGAGGAGGTCCTCCTCGTCGACCTTGTAGGTCTTCTTGAGATACTCAACGAGCGCGTTCTTGTCGGCCTTCGGCTCGGCGTCCTTCTTCGCGTCCTTCTCGGGCTTCGCGAACGTCGTCCACGCAATGACATCGAGATCTTCCGCAGGGAAGAACTCGTCACGGGTCTTCTTCGCCTGATCGTAACCGAGGTGCGGCAGGATGTCTGAAATCATGAAGACAGGATCCTTCGGATCGTCGCCGACCGCGACGTTCACCTTCGAACCGTCCTTGCGGACGATCGTGCCGTAAAGCGCAAGCGGACGCACCAGCCACTGGTACTTCTTGATACCGCCGTAGATGTGGCAGTCGAAATAGACGTACGGGCCCTTCTCGTAAAGCGGTTTCGGCTTGAGATCGAGCCGCGGCGCATCGGTATGGCCACCCACCACCTTGAGACCAACCTCAGCCACGGGCTTCTTGCCAATCACGGCCGCCATGACCGTGCGGTCGAGATAGCCACGATAGATTTTGTCTCCAGGCTTGAGGGTCTTGAATTTCGAAATCTCCTTGAAACCCTTCGCTTCTAGAAGACGCACGCTCTCAGCATAGCTGCGACGCGCCGTCTTGGCAATACCCAGGTACCGCATGTATTCCTTGCAGTACTCGGACAGAGGCATGTATTTCTTTTTCATATTGATGAGATTATACCAAAAAAAACATGTCGTTTGGAAGAATCTCGACAAATGTCCGTCAGCGGACAAGCAGGCCTTGCGGAACGGTTCGGCCTCCTCCATCGTCGGCACGTGAATGTCGCTGAGGACGCCCAACTTGAGACGAACCTGCGCGTGATCATTACGAACCCGCCTTGATGAGGACCGCAAGACCCGCGATGAAGAGAACGATCATCGCGACATTGAGATAGGTGGTCTTCTTCGGCGCGCCTGCGAACTCCTTCCAGATCAGGATGCCCCAGAGTGCAGAAACGAGCGTCGCTCCCTGTCCGAGGGCATAGGCGATCGCAGGGCTTGCCGCGCCCGCGGAGACGAAGGAAAGGAGCGTACCCATGCCCCAGATGCAGCCGCCGAGCATGCCGACGAGATGAGTCACCGCCGAACCGCCGAAATAGCGCTTCGCGCCGTCCAGGATCGGCTCGCCCTGGACGGGCTTGCGCATGGCGATCGTGTTCCAGATGAAGTTGGAGAGGAAGAGTCCGAGCGTGAAGATGAAGAACGCGGAGTAAGCGGTCATCTTGCCCGCCATCGGCGCCTCGGCCGTGAAGGTGTTGTCGATGACCTTGTTGACGAGCGGCGAGAACCACATCATCAGCAGGCCGGCGACGGCGGCGAGGATAAGGCCCTTCTTCGTGGAGGAGGCGTCGGACGAACCGGCGGACTTCGCCTTGAACGCAAGCGCATTGCAGATGATCGAGACGACGATGATCGCAAGACCGGCGACAATCAGGCTGAGCGGCTTGCCGCCGGGCGCGATCAAGTAGTTGAAGATCGTGCCGCCGACGAGCGCAAGGCCGACGCCGACTGGGAACGCGACGGACATGCCCGCCACCGCGATCGCAGCGGAAAGCAGGATGTTCGAGAGATTGAACACGACGCCAGCCGCAAACGGCCAGAGCCAAGTGACGCCGAAGCTCCCCTTGAGGTTGGCGATGAAACCCCAGTTTGCGTTCTCGCCGCAGCTGCCGAGCGTCAGGCCCATCGCCAGCGCGAAGGCCAGCAGGCCGATCACATAGTCCCAGTAGAACAGCTCGAAGCGCCAGCTCTTGCCGACGAGCTTCTGGGTATTACCCCAGCTGCCCCAGCACAGCATGCAGACGACGCAAAGACAGACGGCGAACGTATAGTTTGTAACGTAAAACATGATTTATACTCCTTAAACGCCTTTCTTCTTGAGTTCCTTGATCTGGTCACGGAGATAGGCCGCACGCTCGAACTCCAGGTTGTCTGCCGCCTCGAGCATGTCCTTGGTGAGTTCGGCGATCAACGCGGCACTGTCGTCTTCGGTCACCTTTGCACCGGACGTCGCAGGCGCAGCGAACGTGTTCTTGCCGGCCTTGAACAGATACGACGACTCATTGATCGCACGCTTGACCGAATGCGGAACGATACCGTGGGCCGTATTGTAGGCGATCTGCTTGTCACGGTGCGCCTTGGTGATGCGCAGAAGATCGCGAATCGCGTCCGTCTTATGATCGGCATAGAGAATGACACGCCCCTTCTCGTGGCGGGCCGTACGGCCGGCGGTCTGGACAAGCGATGTCGTCGATCGGAGGAAGCCCTCCTTGTCCGCATCAAGGATTGCGACGAGCGCGACTTCAGGAAGATCGAGGCCCTCGCGCAACAGGTTGATTCCGACCAGGACGTCGAATTCTCCTTTGCGGAGCCTCTGCAGGATCTCCACCCGTTCGATCGCATCGATATCGCTGTGCAGATACTCGACGCGGATACCGGTTTCGCGAAGATATGAGGTAAGGTCCTCGGAACTGCGCTTGGTCAGCGTCGTCACGAAGACGCGATCGCCGCCCTCGGTCACCTTGCGGATTTCAGCAATGAGGTCGTCGATCTGGTTCTTGAGCGGTCGGATCTCAATTTCGGGATCCAGCAGTCCGGTCGGACGAATCACCTGCTCCGCCACCGTCGCGGACTGCTCGTACTCGTAGTCGCCCGGCGTCGCCGAACAGTAGACGATCTGCTTCACCTTCTGGTTGAATTCGTCAAAGGTCAGCGGACGATTGTCCTTGGCGCTCGGCAAACGGAAACCGTACTCGACCAGCTTGTCCTTGCGGGCCTGATCGCCGTTGTACATCGCCCGAATCTGCGGGACGCTCACATGGCTTTCGTCAATGATCGTCAGGAAGTCGTCGGGGAAATAGTCGATGAGACACTCGCCCGGAGAGCCGGCGGGACGTCCCGTAAGCGGACGCGAATAGTTCTCGATGCCGTTGCAGTAGCCGAGCTCGCGCATCATCTCGATGTCGTACTCGGTCCGCTCCCGCAGGCGCTGCGCTTCCAGGAGCTTGTTCTTCGAGGCGAAGAACTTGAGTCGGTCGGCGAGCTCGGACTCGATGCGTTCGAACGCCGCAGCAAACTTGTCCTTGCCCATCACGAACTGCTTCGCAGGCGTGACGACCGCGGCCGGCATCGTCACGCCGCATTTGCCCGTCAGCGGATCGAGTTCGCAGATGCGGTCGACCTCCTCGCCGAAGAACTCGACGCGGATCGCCTTCGTCTCATAGGCCGGAAAGATGTCCACGATGTCGCCGCGGACGCGGAAGACCCCGGGCTCAAAGCCGATGTCGTTGCGCACGTACTGGGCCTCGACGAGATCGGCGATGAGCTTGGAGCGTCCGCCCGTCGCGCCGACCTTCACCTTCACCGTCAGCTCGCGGTATTCGTCGGACTCGCCCAAGCCGTAGATGCAGCTCACGGACGAGACGACGATCACGTCCTTACGGGCGATGAGCGCATTCGTGGCCGCCAGGCGGTAGCGTTCGATCTCCTCGTTGATCGAGGCGTCCTTCTCGATGTAGGTGTCCGTCTGGGGGATGTAGGCCTCAGGCTGGTAATAGTCGTAATAGGAGATGAAGTACTCGACCGCGTTGTTCGGGAAGAATTCCTTGAGTTCGGAGAAGAGCTGCGCCGCAAGCGTCTTGTTGTGCGAGAGAATGAGCGTCGGACGATTCCACTTCGCAATCAGGTTCGCCATCGTGAAGGTCTTGCCCGAGCCCGTCACGCCTTGCAGAATGAGCCGTTCGTCGCCGCGCTTCAATCCTTCATGCAAGGCGGCAATGGCATCAGGCTGATCGCCCGTGGGCTTGAACTTCGAATGGAGATCGAAAAGTCGTTCGCTCATTTCCCCTCTTGGCCTGCAGTCATCCATTTCGCCGTATCCGTCTCGCCGCTTTCGGTCGTCGCGGACTGCACGAGCTTGATCAGCTCGGGATCGGCGTAGTAGAAGTCGGCGTACGCGGCCCAGCCCTTCGGCCTGCGGCCTTTGGGCAGGATGGGTTCGAACGACAGGTCCTTCCGGGGTCTGGCCTCGTCGAGAACGCGAATGCGCTTGATGCCGAGAACCTCGCCGGAAGCGACGACCTCGCCCTTCGCCTTCACAGTCCACCCGTCGGCGAATTCACCGCCCGTGACATTCTCGCGGACGACGACGACATTGCAGTAGCCCTTGCCGTCCATATGCCGGGCGAAAAACGCGTCCTTCAGCGTTTTGAAGCCCTTGAGGGCCTTCACGTCCTCGTCGTCGAGGCGTCCGTCCTGGTTAGGCGCAATGCCGATGTTCATCGTGCCGCCATTGCCGACGGTGTCGAGATAGCGCTGCATCAGGTAGGCTGCGCTCTTGGTCTTGCCGCACTCCTTTACGTGATAGAACCAGCCCGGTCGCAGCGGGAAGTCGGCTTCCGGCGGATGAAAGGTCGTTCCGTCCTTGTCACCCTTGTTGCAATAGGTCTTGTAGATGTCCTTGTTCGCCTCGTAGCTGCGGATCGTCGCACGCGAATTCGGGTCGAGCATACCGCGCTCATTGCCCGGCCAACGGAAATCGGCGCCGTCGCTTTCATTGAAGAAACAGACCTTCGGCTGCAACGCACGCAGCTCGGGCAGGAGCTTGTCGAAGCGGTAGTAGCCGTCCGGGATCTTGCGACGTTCGCGCGCGCCACCGTAATAGCCGTCGCCTCCGTTCGCACCGTCGAACCACATCTCGAAGATCTCTCCGTAATCGCCACCGAGGAGCTCCTTGATCTGAGCGTGATAGAGGTCGACGTATTCGGGCGACGCATACTTCTCATTGTTACGATCCCAAGGCGAGACATAAATGCCGACCTTGAGTCCGTGCTTGCGGCAGGCCTGCTCCATCTCCCGGACATAATCGCCCTTTCCGCCGCGGAACGGCGACTTGGAAATGTTATGCTCGGTTGTTTTCGTCGGCCACAGGCAGAATCCGTCATGATGCTTCGCGACGATGAGGAGTCCCTGGAGACCGCCGTCCTTGCACGCACCCACGATCTGGTCCGCATCGAAGTTCGCGGGATTCAACAGCGCCGGATCCTCGTCGCCAAAGCCCCACTCACGATCGGTGTAGGTGTTGAGTCCCCAATGGACGATGCCATAGACCTCACAATCCTGGGCCTTCAGACGCTCGGCCAGCGCCGGACGCGGAACAGGACGAGCCACAGACAAGGAGGCGACGGTCGTCGCAACGGCGGCAAGGACAAAGGACTTTTTCATGTTCGACATTATACCAAAAGTTGCCCTTCACGACTGTCGTCCCCACAGACGGTTCGACGATCCATCCGCGGCGGTCAGCGATTGACCAGATTCTCAATCTCCTTGCGGAGCGCACGGTGATCGGTCTTGCCGTCAAGCGCGGACTTGTAGTCGAACTTGGGTCTGACGGCCTCGATCGCGTCCGAGAAAAGCCCCTGCTCCTTGAGAAGGCGGAGCTTTTCCGCGGCGACAATGCCGGCCCGAAGATTCAACAGACGCGTCGAATATTCCCCGTTCGGATAGATGAGGAACGTATCTCCGGGCGACCAGTACCCGAAGGCGGCGTTTCCATATGGATCGGCCGGCCAGGAATTGGCCGCCCAGCGAAGAAATCCGTCAAAGCCGGACAGCGCAGGGAAGACGCCCAGCCAGAACGCCTCGTCGTTCTCGCTCGTCATGAAGGTGTTCGGACGCAGCGGCGAGCAACAGACATAGTAGGTCGTGACAAAGCCCTTGGCGCGACGCTCCTCGAGCTCCTGGAGGAACTCGGGCGTGACATCGGCGAGAACCTGACAGTAATTATCGATCTTGATGCCCTTGAAGTCCGAGGGCTTGCGGTTGCCCGCCATCGAGATTCTGAAGTCCGGGACCTTCCTTTGGATCAACTCGGAGATGTTCTTCACGTCCTCGGGCGAACGCTCGTCCATCGCGATAAAGGTGTGCTCAAACCAGCCCTTCTCCTTCAGATGCTTCGCAAAATCCACCAGGAAGTCGCCCCAGTAGTCTTC
>CALZAJ010000023.1 GCA_945613785.1 uncultured Verrucomicrobiota bacterium
TCCAGGAAGAGAAGACCCTTGACTGGAGGCTCTCGCCTGAGACGGCTGTCCGCATTCACCGTGCCATGCCGGCTCTCGGCGAGCGCATGGCGGTGACGACGATGACCTTCGACGCCACGGGCGAGCTGAAGAACCGTTGCGCCTTCACGGAGCACATGATCGAAGTCAACTCCGGCGAGCTGGGTCCGACGTCGAAGAAGGACCGCGAGGCGATTGCCAAGCGTGCCGAGGAGGCTTCGGCCCTGTCCGGCGAGCTGGCCACGACGGAAGAGGCCGCGGCGGAATCCGCCGACGCGTCCGCCGATGCGGAAGAATCCTCCGATTCCGGCTCTGGGGATGATGACCTCGACTTCTGATTTCCAAAGACAAAGAGAAAGCACAAAGTACAAAAATGGTTATCCTGCAGTTCAATAAGCTGATTCGCAACAAGAGGGTCTGGGGTGTCTTCGCACTCGTGGTCTCGGCAGTTTTCGTTTGCCCTGACAACCTCTTCTCCAATCGTTCAGACGCGAAGACGACGACTTCGTTCGGCAAGCTCGCAGGCAAGGAAGTCGATGCGAACATCTTCAACGCCCAGGTCGCGATTGCCCGCGCGAATGAGCGCAACATGGCCGCTCGCGGCGCCCGTATTCCCGAGAGCAGCTATCTCGAGCGCAACCACAACGCCTGGCGCGACTACGCGACGGCCGAGACGGCCGAGGCGAACGGCATTGTCGTGAGCGACGAGCAGCTGGCCGATGCGATCGTGAACTCCCCGATGTTCCGCGGCCCGAACGGCTTTGATGCAAACGTCTATGCCATGATCGTGCAGCAAGAGTTCGGTCTGACGGTCAAGGAGTTCGAGGCCTCTGTCCGCCGCGAGCTTGAGGCCCGTGCGCAGTCCGGCCTCTTCTCCGCGGCTGTCTGGGCTTCCCCGATGGAAGTCGCTCAGGCGACCTACGACAAGACCGACAAGTTCACGGTGCAGGTCGCCAACTTCGTCCAGACGAAGGAAGAGGCTGCGGCCATCAAGATGGACGACGAGGGTCTCAAGAAGTGGTACGATGCCAACAGCAAGATCCTCGCGCTCCCCGAGCTCGTCAAGATCCGCTACGTCGCCGTCGACGCGTCCGACACGAATCTCCTCGCCAAGATGGTCGTGACCGAGGATGACCTCCGCGACATCTATGACTCCGATCTCTCCAAGTACACCTCCGTCGGCACGAACGGCGAAGAGGTCGTGAAGAGCTTCGACGAGGTCAAGTCCGGAATCGAGTCCGAGCTCCGTCAGGCGCTCGCCGTCGACTGCATCAAGACCAACCTCCAGGAGCGCGCGTTCGACGGCCTCACGGATGGACAGAAGGGCGAGTCCCGTGTTGACATGATCGCGAAGGAGCGTGGTCTCAAGACGGCCGAGAGCGATTGGTTCTCCGCGGGTGACGACTTCTTCATGCCGGCCGTTCCTGGCTTCGCCACCTATCCGGGCCTGGTTCTCCCTGGCATCGGCAATGACGATCTTGTCACGGCGGTCCGTGCGCTCGATCCTGAGTCTGAGTTCGACCGTTACACCATTCTCTCGTCCTCCAAGGCGGTCTACCTCCTTGAGCGCGCCGCGGTTGCTCCGGCCCACACGCCGAGCTTCGAGGACGCCAAGGCCAAGATCGCCGACCGTGCTCTTGCGGATGCCAAGGCCGACGCTTTCAAGGCCAAGGTCGCGGCTCTGATCGCCAAGGGTTCCGAGGCGCTCGTCGCTGCGGCAGTTGATACGACGAACGTCACGTTCACCGCGACGACGGAAGCCGGTGCTTTCCCGAATCAGGCGGCGGTCGTCTCGGTCGCGTCGAAGCTGAAGAAGGGCGAGATCTCCGAACTCTCCACGACGGGTACGGGCAAGGGCTTTGTCGTGATCTGCCAGGACCGCGTCGCCGACGCCAGCTCGCTTGCGGTTCTGACCGCGGGCCAGGAGCTCGCCTCCGGCATCACGATGCCGGCGCTCCAGCAGCTCTTCACCGCGTGGCCGGAGTGGAATCTCGCGCGTCTTGGCTACGTCACGAGCAAGGCCTCTGAGGACGTCGATCCTGCCACGGTTTCCGCCGAAGACGACGAGAAGAGCGCGAACTGATGACACTCGGTTTCAAGCGCATTCATCCGGACGCGGTTCTGCCCGCTTATGCTCATCCGAGCGACGCGGGCATGGACGTTCGGAGCATCGAAGAGCTCGTTATCCCTGCTGGGAAACGAGCTCTCGTTCATACGGGGCTGGTCGTCCTCCTGCCGCCGCTTTACGAGGCCCAGGTGCGCCCACGCTCCGGACTCGCCCTGAAGTTCGGTGTGACCGTGTTGAATACGCCTGGTACGATCGACTCCGGTTATCGCGGCGAGATTGGCGTGATTCTCGCGAACTTCGGCGATGCGGATTTCATCGTCAAGAAGGGTGACAAGATTGCCCAGCTCGTCATCGCACCTGTCACGCAGCCTGAAGTCTGCGAGGTCTCTGAAATCGACGAGACCGACCGTGGCGCGGGCGGCTTCGGTTCAACTGGCCGCACGTAAGGTTGTTGGTTGTTCGCGTTCGGCGGATGCCTGCTAGTCAAACACTCAAACAATGAAACAATCGCCAAATCGGATATGGTGCTGAATATCACGAAATACGGGGAAGAGGTCCTGCGACAGAAGTCCGAGCCGGTTGTGCTCGTTTCCGACGAGCTCCGTCAGCTGGCCGAGGACATGCTTGAGACGATGCACAAGGCCCGCGGCGTGGGTCTTGCGGCTCAGCAGGTCGGACGCCTTGAGAAGATGTGCGTCATTGACATTCCCGAGGGTTGCGAAGAAGAAGAGGACGAACTCTTCAACGCGCCGATCCAGATGCCGCTCAAGTTGTTCAATCCCGAAATCGTCGCGCAGGAGGGCTCTCAGCACGACAAGGAAGGGTGCTTGAGCTTTCCCGGCATCGGCGGATCCATCACCCGCGCCGCCCAGGTGACCTGTCAGTACCTGGATGAGAACGGTCTTCCGCAGATCATTTCCGCCCGTGGCTTCCTCGCGCGCGCGTTGCAGCACGAGATTGATCACCTCAACGGCATTCTCTACATCGACCATATGTCGGCCGTTGATCGTCTGGCCTACGCCGCCAAGCTGACGAAACTCGCAAAGGCGAACGGCGGCGTCCGTTAAAAAGGTGGGCGCCGGGTCGAATCCCGCGAATCTATCACTCCAAAAAAGAAAGGGCCACGGAAATCTCCGCGGCCCTTTGCTTTGGCTTCTCTTCGCTCGTCTTACTTGACGACGAGGATGGAGTTGAACGTGCCCTGGTCGTTCTTGACCGAGTTGACGTTCTCAGGATCGACGCACCAGGTGCCGTCGATGATGAACTTGTACTGATACTCGCCGGGGACGAGCTTGACGGTGGCGGCGTAGATGCCGTCCTTCGCCTTGTACGCCATCTTCTTCGCGGTCGGGTTCCACTTGTTGAACTCGCCGGCGACATAGACGGCCTTGCCCTTGTCGGCGTGGAAGGTGAACGTGACGGCCTTGGCGACCGGCTTGGCAACCTTCTTGGCGACCGGCTTGGCGGCCTTCTTCGTGACGACCTTGGTGGTCGCGCACTTCTTCGTGGTCTTGATCTTCATCGTTTTGTTCCTTATGAAAACAGGGTGGGAGAGGTCTCTCCCTCGAATCCGCCGCCTTCTCACAGCGAACGGGCGAATAGTATCTCACATTTTTTTAAAAAGTCAATGTTTAATATCAAAAAATGTGCTATAATTCTTTCATGGCTTTGAGTGGGAAAGACAAGATCATGCGTTACCTGACGGTTTTGCTCGTGTTGGGCATTTTCGTCGGCGGGCTTGTCATTGTCTGGCCTGATTACATGCGGAGCCGTGCCCTGCGTCGTCAGGATGCGGAATTGTCGCGCCAAATTGAACTCAAACGCCAGGAGATAGCGGGACTGATTGAGAATCAGCGCCGTTTCAGGACCGATGCCGACTTTGTCGAGACCATTGCGCGCAAGTCCCGTCGTGTGTTTCCGGGCGAGCTGGTCTTTATCTTTGAGGACTGATGGCGAATTTCCTTCGCTTCCTGTTCGGTCTCGCCTTGCTTCCGGCTTGTTGGGGCATGACTCGCACCTTTCTCGCCGCCGTTCCTGTCGCGGCTCAGACCTCGGACGGTCTGCCGGTTGAGGCGTTGTTCCTCTTGGGGGGCATTGTCGCCTTCGCGGCCTGTTGGCTCGTTCTGTCGCATCCGATCCGCACCTACGTGCTCGGCCATGAGTTGACCCATGCGCTCTGGGGGCTCCTGTTCGGCGCCATCCCGTCCAAGCTGAAGGTCGGGGTGCGCGGGGGCAGCGTCCGCCTGTCGAAGAGCAACTTCATTATCACGCTGGCACCGTATTTCTTCCCGTTCTACACGTTTGTCGTCATCCTCGTCGCGTTGCTCGTCTACGTCTTCGTGCGTCCGTTGCCGTGGTTGCCGCTTTGGATGTTCCTGATCGGCTTCACCTGGGCGTTTCACATTCTCTTCACCCTGTCGACGCTGACGCTCGCGCAGCCGGACGTTCAGACTTACGGACGCGTCTTCTCATGGGCGTTCATCTATCTCGCGAATGTTGCGCTCGTGCTGGTCTGGCTGGCGTCCACGACGCCCTTGACCTTTGCCGACCTGGCGGGTGACCTCGTCACGCGAGTTGTTTCCGCCTACTTCGGCGTGGCGGAATTCTTCCAGGCGGGGATGGTCTGGTTGATCGGACTTTTCACCCGAAAATGATATAATACCGAATATGTTTCCAGACCTCATCAAATTTGATTTCCTCTCGTTGCACACCTATGGTGCGTGCATGGCTGTCGGCTTCTTCATCTGCTGGAAACTGGCCGAGAAACTCTCGGGCCGCCGTGACCTTTCCGATCTGCTGATGTATCTGATGATCGGTGGTGTCGCGGGCAGTCGCATCGCCTATGTGATCGAGCATTGGCAGACCCAGTTCGCCCGGGCGCCGCTGGACATCTTCAAGGTCTGGCAAGGCGGGTTGATGTTTTACGGCGGTTTCATCCTGGCGTTGATCGTCTTCTTCGTCTGGTGCCGGGTCAAGAAGGAGAGTCCGCTTGCGATGTCCGATCTCATCTGCGTGGTCTTGCCGTTGGGCCATGCCTGCGGACGCATCGGATGCTTCTTCTACGGTTGCTGTTACGGACGTCTCTCCGAGTCGGCGCTGGCCGTTTCCTTCCCGCGCGGTTCGCCGGCCTGGGGGGAACAGCTTGAGCACGGTCTCATTGACTCGACGGCGCTTCGCTCGCTTCCCGTCCTGCCGACCCAGCTCTTCGAGGCGGCGGCCCTGCTGGTGCTGTTCGCGCTCGTCCTGGCGATTTATCTCCGCACCCGTCGTTATGCGGCCGGCGTCTATCTGGTCGGCTATGCGTTCATTCGGTTCGGGCTCGAGTATCTCCGCGGCGATCCGCGCGCGGCGGTGGGTCCGTTCTCGATCAGTCAGACGATTTCCATCGGCGTGTTCCTGGCCGGCGTGGTGTTTCTGACACTTGCGTTCAGGAGGCCGCGCGCATGAGCCTTCACGTCATCATCGGCGAAGACGACTTCCTCGTTTCGGAGACGGCCAAGAAGCATCTCCTGCCGGAGGCCGAGCTGGACGTGATTGATTCGGTGAATGCGACCAATGCGGACCTCCAGCTGGCCGACCTCCAGCGAGTCCGTGAGAGCTACCTGACGCCTCCGTTTCTCTATCCCGCGAAGGTGACGTGGTGGAAGAACGTGGGCTTCCTGCCGCAGGGCGGCAAGACCGGGCCCGCCGAAGAGGTCAAGGAACGGCTGGAGAAGTTTGCGGTGGAGATGGCCGAGAAGCCGTTGCCGGACAACCAGGTCTTCCTGCTCACGGGCAAGAAGCTGCTCAAGACGTCCGTCTTCGCCAAGAAGGTCCAGACCGCCGGCGAGTTGGTGACGTTCGAAGCCGGCAAGCCCTGGGAGCAGGCGAAGAACGCCGTCGTGCGCGTGATGGATCTCGCGGCCGACATGAATCTCAAGTTCGAGTCCGGCGCCGCGGAGATCTTCGTCGCCCGCGTCGGCGTCGACTCCCGTTCGCTGATGAGTGAGCTCGCCAAGATGCGCGACTTTCTCGGTCCGTCCGCCCACACGATCACAGCCGCAGACATCGCCGAGGTCACCTCGCAAGGCGTCGGCGTCGAGCCGGAGATCTGGGCGATTACGGACGCCCTGGGCGAGCGCAATCTCGAGAAGACAATGGCGGCCGTTGCCCGCTTCGAGCGGGAGAACGGCTTCGCGGTCCTCGTCACGACCGTGGTCGAGAAGTTCTTCCGCCAGCTCGTCGAGCTGAAGGACGCCGCGGAACGCGGCAAGACCTCGCTCGCGACCGAAGGCATGGCTCCGTTCATGGTCAAGAAGAACATGGGCTTTCTCCGAAACTGGTCGCTGCTCGAGCTTCGTGTCGCGCGCAAGCGCTTCCTCGATCTGCGCGAGAAGGTCGTTTCGTCGTCCGGGTCGGCGGACGTCCTGGTGGCCGCGGCCATCGTCCGCACGTGCATGCGTCCGACGCGGGGAGGTGCGCGATGAGCAGTCACGAGTTTCTCAATCTTCAGCAGGCCGCCGCGCATGTCCACGTGGAGGCGAACGAGCTCAAGCACGTCGCCCAGCGCGGCGAGATCGATGCGCAGATTCGGAGCGGCGAGTGGTATTTCGAGCATTCGGCCCTCGACGAGTGGGCGCAGCGTCATCTTCTGGCGCAGAACGAGAAGGGCCTGCGCGAACAGCACCGCCTGATCTCCGACAGCCATCGCCGGGCGCGTGGCGGCGACGGATCCATCGCCGGCTTCCTGGTGCCTGAAACGGTCGATCTCGCGATTGCCGCAAAGGCGAAGGCGGGGATCATCCGGGATATGACGGACCTCGCGGACCGCTCGGGATTCGTCTACGATCCCGAGGGACTCTTCAAGGAACTCGTCGCCCGTGAGGAGGCCGCCTCCACGGCGATCGGCGTCGGCGCGGCCTTCCTGCATCCGCGCTTCCATGATCCCTATCTCTTTTCCGAAAGCTTCGTCGCGTACGGACGCAGCGAGCGTCCGATCTTCTTCGGTGCGCCGGACGGGGCGGGAACGCGTCACTTCTTCCTGATCTGCTCGACTGACCACGAGCAGCATCTTCACATTCTCGCACGCCTCGCGGTGTTGACGCACGGGACGGATCTCCTGGAGCGCCTAGATACGGCGACGGATCCCGTCGAGGCGATTGAGGCCGTCCGCGCCTGCGAAGCGGAGCTTTTGAAATGAACAGAATCTGGTTTTTCGACCTGGACGGCACGTTGGCCGACACCGACCCCGACATTCGCGTCTCCTGGAAGGCCGCACTTCGCGATCTGGGCGTTGAATGCCCCAATTTCGACCGCGACTTCATTGCCGGTCCGACGATCGAGGAAATGGCCCGCAAGCTGCTTGGCGAGATCGCGACGGACGCGTTCTGCGGCCAGCTGCGCGAGCGCTTCGGTTACCATTACGACAACGACGGCTTCCCGAACACGTTCGAGTATCCGGGCGTCCTCGAGGCCGTCCGCCGTCTCAAGGCGCAGGGCGATCGTGTCTTCATCGCGACCAACAAGCGCTACGCCGGCGCCTCGGCGATGGTCCGGCATTTCGGCTGGGATCAGGTCTTCGAGAAGCTCTACACGGGCGATATGCACAAGGACGATCCTTCGATCGGCAAGATGCGCAAGCCCGAGCTCCTGAAGTTCATCATGGCCGAGCTCGGCGTGAAGTCTGAGGACTGCACGATGGTCGGTGACACGATCAACGACTTCGAGGCCGCGCAGAAGAACCACATCGCCTCCGTCGCCGTCGGCTGGGGCTACGGTACCGAGTCCGAACGCGCCCAGGCCACCCGCCTCGCCCGCACTCCAGAGGAGATCTGACATGAGCAAGATTCTTGAGTTTCCCGGCTTCGTTGACGTCCACGTCCATTTCCGCGACCCTGGCGTTCCGACGGCTGAGACGACGGCGAGCGGACTCGAGGCGGCCCGCCGCGGCGGTTTTGCCGCGGTCGTGACGATGCCCAACACGACGCCCGCCTGCGACTCGCCCGAGCAGATGGACTATCAGCGCGCGGCCGCCCGACTCGCCCGATCGGACAATCAAACGATTCTCCTTCCCTCCGCCTGCATCACCAAGGGTCGGCTCGGCAAGGAGGTCGCCGAGCTCGAGTCGCTGGCCGATGCGGGCGCGGCGTTCTTCACCGACGACGGCAACTTCGTCGAGGACGACAAGGTCATGGAAGAGGCGATGCGCCGCGCCTATGACCTCAACATGGTCGTCTGCCAGCATGCGATGACCTGGAAGGGCGGCGGTTCGCCGGCCGGCAACGTGATTCGCGATTGCGCGCTGGCGCGTCAGCTCGGACTCGGCATCATCCCCGTTTCAGTTGAGACGGACGCCATTCGTCGCGATCTGTCTCTCTGTCGCGAGACGGGCTGCCGTCTCCACATCCAGCACATTTCGACCGCTGAGGGCGTCTCGCTTGTCCGTGCGGCCCAGCAGGAAGGTCTTCCCGTCACCGCCGAGGCGATGCCGCACCACCTGCTCCTTTCCTGTGACGACCTGACCGTCGACGACGCCAACTTCAAGATGGCGCCGCCTCTCGGCAATCATGAGGATCGGGCGGAACTTCGTCGCGCGGTGAAGGACGGCGTCCTCATGTTCGCGACCGATCACGCGCCGCATCCGGCCGATAAGAAGTCTGTCGGCTTCGCTAAGAGCGCCAACGGGATCATCGGTCTCGAGGTCGCCGTTCCGATCACCTACCACGTGATGGTCGAGGAAGAGGGCATGTCCGTCGAGGACTGGGCGAAGGCCTGGCATGAGCTGCCGCGGCAGATCATCGCCAACGAAAGGTGCAGAGCGCAGAACGCTGGACTGCGAAAGACCGTGGTCGAGATCGGATCGGAAAGGGCGGTCGACCTCTCGCAGTTCGCCTCGCTCTCCCGCAACTGTCCCTACCACGGCATGAAATTCACTTGCTGGCCCGTTTGATCCAATCAGACAATCACTCAAACAATCTAAACACGACTCTCTCATGAACGCCAAAATCTTCGACAAGGCCGCTGGTTATTTCCCGGATGCATGCTTCAAGCAGGCGCCTGATCTCGGTATCATGCTGGGCAGCGGCTGGGGCGAGTCCCTCAAGATGGACGAGGTGATTGCGCGCATTCCCTATGCAGACATCCCTGGCCTCGGCGCCTCGACCGTTCAGGGCCATGCCGGCGAGTTCGTCCTCTATCGGCGCGGTGGGAAGCTGATCGCCGCGTGGTGCGGACGCCGTCACTACTATGAGGGCGCGGGGTGGGAGCCCGTCGTGTTGCCGGTGGAGATCCTCCGCCGCATGGCGTGTCCGACGCTGCTGCTGACCAATGCGTCCGGCGGCATCAACCCGGCGCTGCGTCCCGGCGATTTCGTGATCATTCGCGACCACATCAACCTCGTGGGCGTCAATCCACTGATCGGTCCGCACCGTGAGGAGTGGGGCGCGCGTTTCCCGGACATGAGCGAAGTCTATACGAAGCACCTGGCGGAGCTTCTGCATGCGAGCGCGCACCGCCTGGACCTGCGCATCATGGACGGCGTCTACGCCTACACGTCGGGTCCGTGCTACGAGACCCCGGCCGAAATTCAGGCCTACAAGGCGCAGGGCGCCGATATCGTGGGCATGTCGACCGTACCGGAGGCCGTCTTCGCGAAGGCGTGCGGACTCAAGATCGCGGGACTCTCCCTCGTTTCCAACTTGGCGGCCGGCATCTCGCGTCGCACGCTCTGCCATGAAGAGGTCATGGCCGCGTCCGCCGACGCCAAGCCGCGGATGAGCGCGTTCATCGAGGACTTCATCAGTCGCGTCTGACGTGTTCGCGGATGAGATCGACACCTTTGTCGGCGCGCTCCAGTTCGAGTTCGAGATGGCCGACAACACGTGCGAGGCCTACGCACGGGATCTGCGTTCGTTCACGTCCGTGATGGCGCAGAAGGGCAAGACGTCCGCCGCCGAACTGGTGCTGGAGGACATCGACGCGTATTTGCGCAGCGAACGTGAGAACGGGATGGCCTCTTCGACCCGTGCCCGTCGGACCGCGGCGATCAAGGTCTGGCTCCGCTACCTGAAGGACCGTCGCATCATTCGCACGGATCCCGCCGAGCTGTTGGTGGCGCCGAAGAAGGCGAAGCTGTTGCCGCGGATCCTTTCGGAGGAGGAGACGTTTGCGCTGCTCGACAAGATCGACGGTCTTGAACCGCGCGACCTGCGCGACCGGGCGATGCTCGAGGTCATGTACGGATGCGGCCTGCGCGTCTCGGAGGTCTGCGGACTCAAGCAGGAGGACATCGTCGCGGAAGGAGAGCTTCTCCGCATCCTCGGCAAGGGGTCCAAGGAGCGTCTGGTGCCGCTGGGCGGAGCCGCTGGACGTGCGCTGACGTCCTATTTCGCGTCCGCCCGCGATGCCTTCACCCGCGGGGACATTTCCGAGACGCATGTCTTCGTGACGCGGTTCGGCAAGCCGTTCACGCGGCAGGGCGTCTTCAAGATCATCAAGGAACGGGCGGTGGCTGCGGACATCTCGCCGGACCGCATTTCCCCGCACGTGCTGCGTCATTGCTTCGCTTCCCACATGTTGCAGCACGGTGCCGACATCCGAGCGATTCAGGAGTTGCTCGGGCATGCGGACATCGGCACGACGCAGATCTACACCCACGTGGACACCGCCCGCTTCGCGGAAATCCACAAACTCCATCCCCGTCACTGAATTTATAGTATAATTCCTAGACATGAAACTCACTCTGAACAAGGAATACGCGCAGCGTCACCTCTTCGTGACGGTGCTGATGCTCGCCCTCGGCGGTTGGTTCGGCTACGACGGATTCATCCGTTATCCTGAGACGTCCGCGCATGACCTC
Source organism: uncultured Verrucomicrobiota bacterium (assembly GCA_945613785.1). Taxonomy (GTDB): domain Bacteria; phylum Verrucomicrobiota; class Kiritimatiellia; order RFP12; family UBA1067; genus UBA1067. Next base: position 10,923 of record CALZAJ010000023.1, read on the forward strand.
TATGTCGAGATCGAGAAGTCCGAACCACAGGACGGAATGGACCTCGAGGCGTTCAAGCGGCAGAAGACGCAAACGCAGTACGGGTTCACGGTGCTGTGCCTGTTGGCGTCCGCGGTCGTGGGTCTGCGTCTGCTCAAGAGCTCGAAGTTCGACTTCGAATTCGACTCCGAGGGCTTCGCGTGGAACGGCGTCCGCCATGCCTACGGGGACATCAAGAAGGTCGATGACGCGGACTGGGAGAAGAAGCGTATCACCCGCATCACGGTCGATGAAGGCGTCTGTACGCTGGATGCCTGGCACCATACGGGGGTGAAGGAGTTTCATGAAAAGCTATCTTGAGATCGTTGAACGGACGCTGGACGAGGTCCTGCCGCGGACGGATGAACGTCCCGCCGTGCTGTCCGAAGCGATGCGCTACGCCGTCGGGACGGGGGGCAAGCGAATCCGTCCGCTGATCTGTCTCGCATCTGCCGTGGCGGTGGGCGGACAGGCCGAAGACGCGTCCTATCCGGCCGCCGCGATCGAACTGCTTCACAACTACACGCTCGTCCATGACGATCTGCCGGCGATGGACAACGACACGCTCCGCCGTGGCCAGCCGACGGTCTGGACGAAGTACGGCGAGGCGAATGCGATTCTCGCAGGTGACGCGCTCCTGGCGCTCGCCTATCAGACCGCGGCGCGCGCCCCGCGCAATGTCGCCGCCATTGTCTCCGTGCTCGGCGAAAAGGGCGTCGGTGTCGTCCAGGGTCAGGTCGAAGATCTCCTGCTTGAGCGTGGCCCTCACGCGGCCCGCACGCTCGAACAACCAACCGACTCAAACAATCAGGCAATCGCCTTCGTCTACGAGCACAAGACGGCCGACCTCTTCATGGCGGCGGCGATGATGGGCGGGTTGGCCGGAGGCGGTTCACCCGAGGCAATTGCCGCGCTCCGCGCCTTTGCTCTCAATCTCGGGCTCGCCTTCCAGTACGAAGACGATCTCCTGGACGGTGATTCGCCGTATTCCCGCGCGGAAACCGAGCGGCTCGTCCACGAAACGACCGCGGCCGCCGTCTCGGCGTTGGACGAACTTCCAGGCGACACGGCATTTCTCCGTGATCTTGCACGGAAACTAATCGGTCGAACGGTGTAAGCATTCCGTCCGAAATGTGATATAATATCTTCCCAAATTTCAGAAAGGACCGTGAATTCATGAAACTCGCTGATCTCAAGGGCAAGACTGTTGGTGTGTGTGTGTCGGGCGGACTCGACTCGAAGACGATCTGCTGCGTCCTCAAGGACGCCGGCGTCAAGGTGAAGGCTTTCAGCGCGAACGTCGGGCAGCCGGACGAGAAGGACATCAACGACATCAAGAAGAAGATGGCCCCGACTGGCGTCCAGACGACGATCGTCGACGTCACGAAGGAAATGGCGGACATCTGCTTCGAGACGGTGAAGTGCCAGGCGATGTACGACGGGGGCTACTGGAACTCGACGGGCATCGCCCGCGCGGTGACGGTCCAGAAGCTCCTTCCCGCGATGAAGAAGGCGGGCTGCACCGTGCTCGTCCACGGCGCGACGGGCCGCGGCAACGACCAGATGCGCTTCGAGCGCTACACGAACGTTCTCGAGCCGAATTTCGGGGTCTACGCGCCATGGCGAGACGCGGACCTCCTCAAGCTCTTCCCGGGCCGCACGCAGATGGTCGAGTTCCTCGCGAAGCGCGGCATTGTCGCGTTCGTGGGCACCAAGAAAAAATATTCGACGGACGCGAACCTCGCCGGTCTCAGCCACGAGGCGGAGGACCTCGAGTCGATGGAGACCTCGATGCGCATCGTGAAGCCCACGATGGGCGTGTGGCCGGCTGAAGCTCCCGATAAGGTGGAGAAGATCACGCTGAAGTTCGAGAAGGGCCGCTGCGTTGCGGTGAACGGCAAGAAGCTCTCGCCGCTTCAGGTCATGCTCCTCGCGAACAAGATCGGCGGCCGCAACGGCATCGGCATGAAGCACGCGCTCGAGAACCGCATCATCGGCACGAAGAGCCGCGGCGTCTACGAGGCCCCCGGCATGGAGGTGCTCTCCTATGGTCTCAAGTACATCTACGAGGGCATCATGGACCGTCGTTCGACGCTCCTCTTCCAGCAGCTCTCCAAGCTCGTGTCCGACCAGATCTACGACGGCCGTTGGTTCGATCCTGCGACCCAGGCTGCCCGTGCGGCGATCCAGGTCTGGGCTGACAAGGCGACGGCGGAAGTCACGCTCGGCCTCTACAAGGGCAACATCTTCTTCGAGTCCCTCAAGGGCCTCAAGGCGACGATCTACAACGAAGCCGACAGCTCGATGGAGGCCTCCAACGGCCTGAATCCGCATAGCTCGCAGGGCTTCGCGGAGATTCAGTCCGTCGAGGCGAAGATGCTCGCGAAGGCCGGTCAGATCAAGGCCTAAGAAATAAAACCGCCACTCGTTATCATCTGTAGCGAGTGGCAAGTCGTTGGCAGGGCCGACCTTCGGGCGGCCCGTGCCGCTTGAACAAGCA
>CALZAJ010000024.1 GCA_945613785.1 uncultured Verrucomicrobiota bacterium
ACAAGAATGGCGTGCCAGTGTTCAACGACATCTCTCCGGAGATCGAGACGGTCGGCGGCTATATGCGCGAGGCCGGCTATTACACGGGCTTCATCGGCAAGTGGCATTGCGGCGGTCCCGCCTCGATTCGCAACGCCGACTGGGACAAGTGGTATCTCTATCAGGGACAGGGCTCCTATCTCAATCCCTGGTACTACATCCGCAAGGAGGACGGCACCTACGGCAAGCTGTCCTTCCCCGGCGAATATGCGACCGAGAACATCACCAAGCTCACGAAGGGCGTGATCGATGAGGCGCTGACGACGGGCAAGCCGTTCTATGTGATGATGCATCATAAGGCGCCGCACCGCAACTGGATTCCGAGCGAGAAGTACCGTCTGAAGTTCCGTTCGATGACGCTCAAGGACATTCCGATGCCAGCGACGCTGTTCGACGATTGGGAAGGTCGCGCGACGCCGATTCGGAAGACGGCGATGACCATTCTCCATCACATGCGGCTCGGCTTAGATCTCAAGGCGGCCGAGTGGTTCTCCGAAGGGCATGTCTTCGAGTTCGAGGGCAAGACGTATTACGGGCAGAAGGACGCGAACGGCAAGTTCCTCGACAAGTGGCCGGTCGATGCGGACGGCAAGGTCGCCGATGATCGGGCGAAGACGGCGTTCAGCTATCTCCGCTACATGCAGGACTATCTCGCGTGCTGCCAGTCTGTCGACGATTCCGTCGGTGAGATGAACGCCTACCTGAAGGAGAAGGGCCTCGACCGCAACACACTCGTCATCTACACGTCCGACCAGGGCTTCTTCCTCGGTGACCACGGTCTCTATGACAAGCGCTTCATCATGGAAGAGACGCTTAAGATGCCGTTCATCGCCAAGTGTCCGGCGTTCATCAAGCCGGGTTCCCGGAACTCCGATCTCATCGCGAACATCGATTTCGCGCCGACGTTTATCGACCTCGCGGGCGCGAGCAAGCCCGCGGAGATGCAGGGCGAGTCGTTTGTGAAGACGCTCAAGGGCCAGACGCCTGCCGACTGGAAGAAGGCGGTCTATGCGCGCTATTACGTCGAGGGAGGCGAACATGCCACGGCGGCGTGGTATGGCGTCCGCACCCAGACGGAGAAGCTCGTCTACTACTACAAGCGCGACGAGTGGGAGTATTTCGACTGCAAGGCAGATCCCGAAGAGCTCCACAACGGCTATGCCGATCCGAAGAATGCGGATCGCATCGCCGAGCTTAAGAAGCTGCTGACGGAACTCCGCGCCAAATACGGTGACGAGGATCAGTACAAGGACTGCAAGGAGTACTCGCTCTGACCCATAACCCAATTGAATCCTCCACGTAAAAAGCGTATAATACTCCCTAATGGCAAAGGTTAAACTTACGAAGACGGAGTTGAAGGCTCAGAGCGATGCCCTGAAGCGCTTCCAGCGTTTTCTGCCGATGCTTCAGCTCAAGAAGCAACAGCTTCAGAGCGAGATTGCCGGCATTACCGCGAAGGCCGATGCCGTCACGGCCCGCGAACGCGAACTCCGGTCCGATCTCAACCGTTGGGTGGGGCTTTTTGCGACCGACGAGAGTCTGTTGGCGGGTCTGGTCTCGGTCAAGGGTGTGAAGACGGGCACGGCCAATATTGCCGGCGTTCCGATTCCGACATTTGAGTCGATTGAGACCGACGTGAAGGAAGTCGACCTGTGGGCGACTCCGGCTTGGGTTGACAGTGCGGTTGCCGCGACGACCCAGATCCTTTCGCTTCAGTGCGAACGGGCGATTTACGAAGAGCAGCGCCGTCTCGTGACGGAGGAGTTGCAGCAGACCTCTCAGCGCGTGAACCTTTTCGAGAAGGTCAAGATTCCCGCCTGCAAGGAGGCGATTCGCGTCATCAAGATTGCGTTGGGCGACGAGCAGACCGCGGCGGTGACGCGCGGCAAGATTGCCAAGTCCCGCGTCCCTGACACGGAACCGGAGGTGGCGGCATGATCGTCCCGATGAAGCATCTCGACCTCCTCTGCGTGGCGGGTGACAAGGAGAACACGCTGAAGGCCTTGCGTGAGCTGGGTGCCGTGCATCTTGATCTTGCGTCCGCCCAGGGCGCGGAAGTGACCGAAGAGAAGGGCCTGGCGGCTGACGCCGAAAAGGCGGTCCGTCTGATCCAGAAGTACCGCAAGGAGCTTCCTGAGGGCATGCCCGCGAGCAAACCCTTTGAGGGTCCGTTGCCGGGTGGCGTGCTGGAGCTTGCCGATACGGTCGATGCGCTCAAGTCGCAGGCCGACCAGCTTGAACGCGAGATCAAGAAGTACGCGCCGTATGGCGATTTTGATCCGGCTCTCGCCCAGAAGCTGATCGATCTCGGAATTGACGTCGCAAGTGTGGCGGAGCTGCCTGAGAAGCTGCCGGCGAAGCGCCTTTCCGCGATGGAGTCCGACTTGGCGTCGCTCCGCGCCGAAATCGCCGCGAAGGGCGCTCAGATCGCCTCCGCCGACGAGCAGTCGATTCTCGCGCTTTATCCGCAGTTGGCCGACCGTGTGGCCTTTGCCGCGGCCAAGGAGCTGATTTCCGAACAGGGCGCCATCGCCTGCATCGCCGGCTGGGTTCCTGCGCCGGCGGTTGAGTCCCTTCGTCAGGCTGTTTCCCGCAATGGGTGGGGCGTCTTGTTGCGTGATCCTGTCGACGGCGAGCTGCCGCCGACGTTGGTTGAGCCCCCGAAGCTGTTCCGTCCGATGCAGGCGCTCTTCGCGGGTCTCGGCATTGCCCCGGCCTATACGGAAGCCGACGTTTCGGTGCCGTTCATGTGCTATTTCTCGCTCTTCTTCGCGATGCTCGTGGGTGACGGCGCGTACGGCGCCATCTTCCTTGCCGGCACGCTGGCGATGCGCAAGAAGCTGCCGCGCAGCTGGTTCGTGCTGCTGACGGTCTTCTCGTCCGCAACGGTCCTGTGGGGCGTTCTGTCCAATACCTGGTTCGGCGCACCGCTGCCGTTCCTGAGGCATCTGCCGACCGTCGAGTGGTTGGGTGACGCGAGCTATCACAACATGATGCTCCTCTGCTTCACGATCGGTGTTTCGCATCTGATGCTGGCGCGCCTCTGGAATGGTATCTGTCGTGCGCCCGACTCGACCTGCATTGCCGAATTTGGCTGGGCGGGCGTGTTGCTCTTCATGTATCTCGTGACGAACTCGATCGTCGGCATCTTCTCAGGCATTCCGACCTGGGCCTACTCCGTGTTCGGCGTTTCGCTTGTCGCGGTGTTCGGCTTCTCGGTGAAGCCGAGTGAACTGAAGACGCGCGGAGCCGAGCTGGGCATGTTGCCGCTCAATATCATGAGTGCGCTCGGCGATATCATTTCCTACGTGCGTCTCTTCGCCGTCGGTCTCGCGTCCGTCAAGGTCGCCGAGAACTTCAACACGATGGCGACGGGCCTTGTCTCGAGCGAGCACGCGCTGTGGGTGAACGTCTTGATGTCCCTCGCGATGGTCGCGATCCTGGTCATCGGCCACGGTCTCAACCTGGCGATGGCGGGCCTCTCGATTCTCGTCCATGCGGTCCGTCTGAACACGCTTGAGTTCTCGAATCACAAGGGTGTTTCGTGGGCCGGTTACGCTTTCAAGGCATTTAAGAAAAACTAAAGGAGACTAAAATGAGTGATGCAGCTATGATTGTCGCGGGCGCCGTTGCCTGCTTGGGCCTTGCGGGTGCTGGCAGTGCCTTCGGTACGGGTTTTGCCGCGGCTGCCGCGGTTGGCGCGTGGAAGAAGTGTTATGCAGCTGGTAAGCCGGCTCCGTTTCTGCTCCTTTCGTTCGTCGGTGCGCCGATTACCCAGACGCTCTACGGAATGATTCTCATGTTCATCATGCTTGGCAAGACGGGGGTTGCGAATGCGGGCGTTCCGTGCCTCATCGCCGGCATCTTCGCGGGTCTTGCGATCGGTCTTTCCGCGCTCTTCCAGGGCCGTGCGGGTGCCGCCGCCTGTGATGCGCAGGCCGAGACCAATCAGGGCTTCACGAACTACCTCGCTGCGCTCGGCATTGTCGAGACGGTCGCGATTTTCGCGATGGTGTTCGCGCTCATCGCTCTCGGTTCCGTCAAGTAATTGATGCAGATCAAGCCGAAGCAAGGCTGGTTCCTCGCCTTTACCGCGGTCTTTGCGGTACTGGCGGGGTTCGTCTTTTGGGGGACGTGGTCGACGGACATCTCTACACTGCTCGTGTTGGGGTTTGCGCTCGCCTCGGTGATTCGGAGGAAGCGCGCATGAACAAGTTCTACGAGGCCGTCGCGGGCGTTCTGGAAGTTCCTGAGGTCGGATTCGACACGCGCTTTCGCGAGACGGACGGGTGGTGCTCCCTGCAGGCGTTCGGACTGCTCGTGATGATGGAGAACGATTGGGCGACGCCGTTGACGATTGATCGTCTGCGCGGGCTTGAGACGGTTGGGGATTTGCTGCGGGAGGCGTTCCTGACATTTGCCGCTGAACTGCTTCAGACCGATCGGGCGCAGCTCTCGGGTGCTTCGGCGATGGGGTCTGTCCCCAGCTGGGACAGCGTCAATCATCTTCGATTGGTGATGGAATCCGAGAAGAAGTTTGGCTTTTCCTTCGATCTCGAGCAAATTCCCTCAATTCGGACGATTGAGGACTTTGTGGGGGGATTGGGTGCTTAAGGGTTTGTGTTTGGTGTGTTTGATTTGAGAACACACGAACAACCAACCACGAACCCATTACCACTAACAACTCCATATTTGGTATAATATGTCCCTGTTATGTGGGAATATTCTGAAAAGATGATGGATCACTTCCGGAATCCCCGGAATGTGGGCAAGATTGAGAATCCGGATGGAGAGGCGACGGTTGGGTCCCTTGCTTGTGGAGATGCGCTCAAGTTTCAGTTCAAGCTTGGTCCGGACAAGCGGATTGTCGATGCGAAGTTTCAGACTTTCGGTTGCGCGAGCGCCATTGCGAGCTCGTCGGCGCTGACCGAGATGGTGATTGGTAAGACGCTGGACGAAGCGAAGGAAATCACCAATCAGCAGATTGCCGATTATCTCGGCGGGCTTCCCCCGCAGAAGATGCACTGCTCCGTCATGGGGCGCGAGGCAATGGAAGCGGCCATCAAGAATTACGAGACGGGCAAGAACGCCGATAAGAATCTTGAGGATGAACTTCTCTGCACGTGCTACAACGTGTCCGAGAACGAGGTCCGCCGCGTCATCATCGAGAACCAGCTGACGACGGTCGAGGAAGTGACGAACTTCACCAAGGCCGGCGGTGGGTGCGGGCGCTGCAAGGGGCAGATCCAGAAGATCCTGGACGAAATCCACGGGGCAAAATAATCTTTCATCTCAGTCGGCGAGGGCGCTATGACGAAGTACGGTTTTGACAACGAGAAGTATTTGAAGGAACAAGCCGAGGAGATCAAGCGCCGCGCCGAGAAGTACGGTAAGCTGTACCTCGAGTTCGGCGGCAAACTGATGAACGACAATCATGCCGCGCGCTGTCTGCCCGGTTATGATCCGAACGTGAAGCTTCGTCTTCTGCAAATGCTCGGCGACAAGGCCGAGCTCGTCCTCTGCATCTATGCCGGTGACATTGAGGCGAAGAAGACCCGTGCCGACTACGGCACGACCTATGAAGAAGAGACGCTCAAGCTCGTCAATGCGATGCAGGAGCACGGCGTCTCCGTCCGCGGCGTCGCCATCACGCGCTTCGACGGTCACCCCAGCGCCCGCGCGTTCGCGAAGGTTCTCGAGGATGCGGGTGTGCAGGTGTTCTACCACTATCCGATCAAGGGCTATCCGAACGATCTCGATACGATCGTCAGCGACTCGGGCTATGGTCGTAACGACTACATCCCGACGGAGAAGCCAATTGTCGTTGTGACGGGTCCTGGTCCAGGTTCGGGCAAGTTCGCGACCTGCCTGACGATGCTCTATCATGAGGTCAAGCGCGGCAACAAGGCGGCGTATGCGAAGTTCGAGACCTTCCCCGTGTGGAATCTTCAGCTCATGCATCCGCTGAACGTCGCGTATGAGGCGGCGACGCTCGAGCTCAAGGACGAGAACCAGATTGATCCGCATCATTTCCTCGCCTACGGCGAAATGCGCGTGAACTACAACCGCGACGTCGAGGCCTACCCGATTCTCCGTGAGATCTGGGAGCGCATGATGGGCGAGGAGTGTCCGTACAAGTCCCCGACGGATATGGGCGTGAACCGTATCGCCTCGGGCATCGTGAACGACACGATCGTGCGTGCTGCGAGCCGTGAGGAGTGCGTGCGCCGTTACGAGCGCGTGAAGAGCGATTTCGATGCTGGCAAGGTCGGCATGGACATGTTGGCCCGCGCGCTCTCCGTCATGGCGAAGGCCGATTAAGCCATCAGCTTGATCGAGGAAACGCCTTCGGTCTCACGCGGCTTGAAGGACAGGCCCTGCTCGATGTCGAGGCAGAGCATCATCACGTCACGCCAGGTCGGAATGCGGAAGTCGCGATTCTTGACGAGCATCGCTTCCAGCAGCTGGCAGAAGCCCTCGGAGAGGGCGGGACGGTAAAGACGCGGATCCTTGCCCTGACAGGCATCGCTGCAGTGTGCGCGCATCATGGCCTCGGTATCAAGCCCGGGGAAGAGCACGCGGCCGGTCGCCAGGTGATAGATGGACGCGGCGAGGGAGTAGATGTCGGCGCGACAGTCGGGTTCGACATCGCCGTAGACCTGTTCGGGGGAGATATAGGCCGGCGTTCCCATCACGTGTTCGGGGGTGACGTGTTGTCCGTCCTTCAGGTAGTTGAAGGTGTGGCAGAGTCCGAGGTCCGTCAACTTGACGATACCGTCCGTGTTGATCATGATGTTCTCGGGCTTGATGTCGCAATGGACGACGCCATGCTCATTCCAGGCGTAGTCGAGGGCGGCGGCGATGGACTCGCAGATTAACAGGCAGTCGCCCTCCTGGAGGTGCTGTTTGCGTCCGAGAAGGGCGCTGAAGTTGTAGCCGTCCACATACTCCATGATGTAGTACCAGACGCCCTCGTGATTGCTCAGCTGGTAGCTCTTGACGACGCCCTGGTGGTTGATCTGCTCCATGACCTTCTCTTCGGTCTTGAAGAGAGCGAGATCTTCCTTGTTCTTGGTCAGCTCGTTGTTGAGAATCTTGACTGCGACGATCTCGTTGCGGGTTTCGTCAAGGGCCTTCCAGACCGTCGACATGCCGCCGACGCCGATTTTTTCGATGAATCTCAGATTCGGTAGAGGGGGTGCGTAGTCCATCAGAATCCGCCACCTTTCTTCTTGATGCCAAGCCCATTGCACTTTTTGCAGGGATGGGCCTTCCGTCCGTTGCATTCGGGACAGAGAACGAATTTGGCGCCTTCGCAGGTCGGACACACAAGGACGGTCGTCTTCGTCTCCTTGATGGTCTTGGTCCTGCTGCCGGACGAGCTCCGGAAGCCGCTGTTGCGGTTGTAGCCGTTGTTGCCGCTCATGCCGCCCGAGCGGCGACGGGTCTTTTCGGTCGTCGTCTTGGTGACCAGGAAGCCGTTCTTGCAGTCGTTTTCGGGACACGGCAGCACGCCGCGTCCGCTGCATTTCTTGCAGGCTTCAATGCCAGACCAGTTGCATTTCGTGCAGGCCTTGCCGAAGGCCTCCTCGATCATCTTCTTCTTGTTGCGGTCAAGCGACTCGTAGGCGTCGTGGGGTACGAAGGCCTCGCCGACGGAGAGTTCGCCCTTGCCGCGGTGCTCGGCGACGAAGGTTTCGTGGTCACGGGCGATCTGCAGGGTGATGTCCGCAGGATCCATGAAGGAGGCGAAGCGACCCTCGCCCTTGCAGAGCGGACATTTTTTGCGCTTCTTCTTGGAACCGCCCAGGAGGCGGCCGTCATGCTGACCGAAGTCCGGCTCCTCCAGCAGGAGCTCGCGCTTGCCGACGCACGCGGGACAGATCGTATAGCCCGTCATGTCCGGCTTCTCCGCCTTCGCCTCGACGCCCTCGGCCGGCGGCGCGATGATGAAATTGGCGGCCTGGTTCCGAGCCTCGAAGAAGGGCAGGAAGGAGAGTGCGAGTAGGAAGACCGACGTGTTCATTGAATCCCCCAGGCGTTGAGTTTACGGTGAATGGTGCGACGGGAAATCCCCAGAAGGTCCGCGGCTTTGGACTTGTTGCCGCCGCATTTCGCGAGCGCGTCAAGGATCGCGGACTTCTCCTGGTCGGCGAGGGACGTCTCGCCGACGGCCGCAGGAACCGTTCGGATCGCCACTGGCTCTGACGTGACCGCCGATGGTACGACCGCAGGACTCTCAACAGTCCGACGCTTGACGTCCTCCGGCACGTCTTCCAGCGTCAGCTTCGGCCCTGCGGCAAGGACGACCATCTTTTCGATGACATTGCGCAGCTGGCGGACGTTCCCCGGCCAATCGTAGTCCTCGATGGCCTTCAGGGCGGGGCGCTCGATTCCCGAGACGGTGCCGCCGTTTTTCTTCGAGAACTGCTTCAGGAACTTCAGGGCGAGCGCCTCGATGTCCTCCTTGTGCTCCCGGAGGGCGGGCGTGCGGATGTCGATGACGTTGAGCCGATAATAGAGATCTTCACGAAAGCGGCCCTCCGCCACCAGCTTCGCGAGACTCTTGTTCGTCGCGGTCACGAGACGGAAGTCCGAACGACGCTCCTTGGTCTCGCCGACGCGCTGGAAGGTGTGGGTCTCGAGGACGCGCAACAGCTTGACTTGGACATTGGCGTCGATCTCGCCGATCTCATCCAGGAAGAGCGTTCCGCCGTCCGCCGTCTCGAAGCAGCCGGCGCGGTCCGCCACCGAGCCCGTGTAGGCACCCTTGATCGAGCCGAAGAGTTCGGCCTCGAGAAGGGTCGGCGTGAGCGACGAGCATTCGACGGCGACGAAGGGACCCTTGGCGCGCTTGGACTGCTCGTGGATTGCGTGGGCCGTCAGCTCCTTGCCGGAGCCGCTCGGGCCCTCGATGAGCACGCTTGCTTCGGTCGGGGCGACCTTGCGGATCAGATGGTAGACGCGCTCCATCGCTGGCGACCGTCCGATGAACGCTTCGAGACCGTCGTCGGACGTCTCGTTCTTCGTTTCCTCGGATTCGATTCGCTTCCTCAACGCACACTTCTCGAGGGCCTTGGCGATTCTAAACTCAAGCTTCGCAAGATCCGTAATCGGCTTGGTCATGAAGTCGTCCGCACCGTCCTTCATCGCCTCGACCGCAAGATCGATCTCGCCAAACGCCGTGATGAGGATCGCCCCCATCGTCGGATTGACGGCCTTGGCCTTCTTGATCAGTTCGACGCCGTTGTCCCCGGGCATCTTGTAGTCGGTCAACAGCAGGGCGAGGTCGGGCGTCGCCGTGATGATTTGCATTGCTTGTTCGGCATCCGCCGCCGTCAGGCAGTCGTAGCTGCCGGACAGCACGCGGGCCATCACGTCGCGCGTGGGCTTCTCGTCGTCGGTAATGAGGATCTTCGGCTTTGACATCGTTTGGTTTCTGCCCGTCGCGGGCGACGGGGTTACTTGAGTGCTCGGACCCGCTTTTCGAGACGCGGGATCCTGATGGTGAATGTGGTTCCCTTGCCGACTTCGGATTCGACGGCGATCGTGCCCCCATGGTCGCGGACGAGACGGGCGGTGATCATCAGCCCGAGTCCCGTGCCGTGTTCCTTGGAGGTCCGATAGGGTTCGAAGAGATGGGCGACCTGTTCGGACGTCATGCCCAGCCCGCTGTCCTTCAGGCGCACGATGACGTCGTTGTCGTCGTAGGTGACGTCGATGTCGATCGCGCCGCCGTCGCGAATCGCCTCGAAGGCGTTCTTGAGCAAGTTGAAGAAGACCTGCTCCATCTGTGCGACGTCGATCGCCGTCGTCGGCAGCGAGCCCGGCACGTCGACGGTGACGGCGATGCGGTGCTGTTCGAACTGCGACTTCAGCGCGGAGAGACAGCTGGTGAGCGGACCCGTCACCGCCGCCGGCGCAAGGTTCGGACGCGAAGGACGCAGCGCGGACAGGAAACCGCGGAGGATCCCATCCAGACGCTCGACCTGATGACGGCTCTCCTTGATGATCTCGGCGGCATCCGGCGGGTTGCGCTCGAGCAGCTGCAGGTTCAGGGACAGGGCGTTGAGCGGATTTCCGATCTCGTGGGCAACGCCCGAGGCGAGGTCACGGACCGCGTTAAAGGCGCCGCGCTGAAGCTCTTCCTCCGACCGTTCCTTCTCGGCTGTCACGTCGCGGACGTAGACGAGCGTCCCGTTCTCGACGGGAACCGTCTGGAGCTCCAGCGTGCGCGCTTCAGGGTAGGTGATCGAGATCTCGCGCTTCGAGGACTTGCCATAGGGCAGGTCGAGCTCGGGAAGGGCGTCGGACGGTTCCATGCCCAGCAGCGCCTTGGCCGCAGGATTCGACTTCTGAATCGTCCCCGTCTCGTCGACGAGGATGATGCCGAGCGTGATGGTGCGGAACAGCGTGTCGAGGGCGGAGGCCTCGCCCGACAAGAGCTCGTACTGCTCTCGAAGCTGATTCGCGTCGAGCTTGCCGATGTGGCGTCTGACTCCCTTGAAATAGTCCTTCAACTCGGGGCTCCTTGAAAAGTCAGCGGACGAGCTCGTCCAACGCACCCAAGAGGATCGCCATCTGTTCGTCGGTGCCGATCGTGATGCGCAGACGGTCGCCCGTCAGCGGACCCGGGAAGTAGCGGACGAAGATGTTGCGCGCCTTGAGCGCGGCGAACAGCCCGGCGGCCGTCTGCGGCGCCGGCGGCTTGGCGAACACGAAGTTCGAGGCGCTCGGCAGGACATCCCAGCCGCTCTTCACCAACGCCTTGAAGAACGCCTTGCGCGTCTTCACGACCTTCGCCACCGTCTTGCGGTGGTAGGCCTTGTCCTTGAACGCGGCCAGCGCCACGGCCTGGGCCACGGCGTCGACGTTGTACGAATCCTTGACCTTGAACATCGCCTCGATGAGATCGGCCGGACCGATGCAATAGCCGACGCGCAGGCCCGCGAGCGAGTAGCTCTTCGAGAACGTGCGCATGACCATCACGTTGCGGTTCTTCGGCGCCAGGGCAAGCGAGAGGCAGTCGCCTTCCGCGAAGTCGGCATAGGCCTCGTCGACGATCACGACGCCCGGAAATTTCTTCGCGAACTCCGCAATCGTCGCGGGCTCGGCCCATTCGCCCGTCGGCGCGTTAGGATTCGTCCAGAGGAACAGGGAGACATTCTTCAGCTTTGCGCCGTTCACCTTGACCTTCTCGTTGCACGGCGAACCCGCCCAGGGCACGTCACGGATGGCCGCCAACGTCTTGTAGAGCGAGTAGCTCGGATCAAGCGAGCCGATGGATTCGTCGTTCTCGACGAAGGCCTTGGCGGCGATCGCCAGGACCTCGTCGGACCCGTTGCCGACGAACACGTTGTCGACCGTGCAGCCGTTGGCCTTGGCAATCGCGGCGCGGAGCTCCATGAAGTTCGGGTCGGGATAACGGCGCAGACGGTCGAGATCGAACGACTTCAGCACGTCCGCGCACTTCGGAGACGGCGGATAGGGGTTCTCGTTGGTGTTGAGCTTGACGACATCCTTGGACTTCGGCTGCTCGCCCGGGACATAGGCCTCGAGCTTCTTTACTGATTCAGTAATTCGCATGGTAGTTTCGGTTCTTGATGGGGCTCCTCAAAGATGAGCTCCGCGCTCGTGTGGCAGACGTGACGCTTGAAGAGGATGACCATCACGTTCTCGTCGGTCGTGTAGCTGATGACGTTCTTGTAGGTCTTCGCGCCGCGCTTCCGCAAGGCGTAGTCGAGCATCTTCATGTTGTTCTCGAGCGTGACCGTCTGGCTGAACAGTCGGCATTCGTTCGCGTTCGGACGCTCGGGATTGCCCGAGGCAAGCGGAATGAAGTTCAGGAGATACCAGCCCGTGTTGGTTATATCCACGACCGTGTGGCCGCCCTTGTCGCAGAAGGTGACGGATGCGCAACCGGAGAACAGCAGCCCGCCCAGGACCGCGCAGATTGACAGGATGCGCTTCACTCCACCACCCCCGAGAGCTGGACCTCGCGATAGGTCAGGAGGTACGGAATCGGCAACGGAATCTGGAAGCCGGGAATGTTCAGCATGACGGACTCCGACGTCGAATAGGCGAGGTCGTGGATCTTCACGTCCTCCAGCCGACGGCCGGATTCTGCGGCGAACTTCTTCGTCTCGCCCATGAAACGGGACTGAATCTTGTCCATCGTCACATCGTCGCGGAACGTGACGAAGGGAACCCACGGATTCTCACTCGCGTTGCCACAGGCAACGGGGATGCAATGGAACAGGTACCAACCGTAATTACCGACCAGAATGTGGTCGTTCCCGGAATGGCGCAGATGCCCACGCTCGATCGAGAAACAGCCCGAAATGATGGAGGCTGACGCGAGTATGAGAAGGGCGATCATGGTGTGTTGAAAACGCATGATGGATATTATATTATTTCTCGTGCGCGCGCGCAATGAGAAAGTCCCAATTTGCGCGTGAAATATTCAAAATATTCAAAAGTGTAGAGTTTTCAGATTGGAAATTGTGCTATAATGGGGGCATGATTCAAATTCCTTATCCGATGTTTTTTGGTCCGAATATCCACACGGCCCTCTGGGGCCGTGAATCCTGGGAGATCTCCGCTCATCCCGCAGGGCCGAGCGTGATCGAGAATGGCTCCGAGGCAGGTCGGAAGCTGCCTGAAGTGATTGACAATTTTCCGCTTATAATTAAGATTATCGATGCAAAAATGCGTCATTCAGTGCAGGTTCATCCGAATGAGACGACCTGTAAAGTCACGAGCGGCGATCCCAAGACGGAGATGTGGTGCCTTTTGAACGACGGCTTCATCTACGCCGGCCTCAAGGAGGGGGTCGGGCCCAAGGACATCGAGGCTGCCGTTGCGAGTGGACGCTTCGAGGAGCTGAT
>CALZAJ010000025.1 GCA_945613785.1 uncultured Verrucomicrobiota bacterium
CTTCGTCGGCACGTCCAGGCAGCCGAGGATGTTGAGCATCGTCGACTTGCCCGAGCCCGAGGAACCCATGATGGCCACGAACTCGCCCTCGTCAATCGAAAGGGACACGCCGTCCAACGCGTGCACCGGCTCCTCGCCGATCGCGTAGATCTTGTACATGTCCTTGATTTCAATCAGATGCGCCACGTCCGAACCTCTCCTGCTCCATCAACCTCTTCACTTTTCGTTTTTCACTTTTCCCTATTGTTTCTTCCCCTCCGGCGCCGTTCCCTTGTTCTTGTTGCGCTTCGGGAACTTCGGCATGAATGGGTTGCTCGTGTCGCCAGACTTGAAATTCATATTCGCCGTCGCATAGCCCAGGACGACCTCACGTCCTTCGAGACCCGTCGGATCGTCCGCGACGATCTCGGTGAACGAGTCGTCCGTCACGCCAGCCGTGACCCGGACGAATTCCAGTTCCCCGCCCGGCGTCTTCGGCGCGAGCCAGAGCTTCGGCCCGCGCGGGATCTCACCCTTCACGCGTTCGCGGTCCTCGTCTTTCGGACGGAACCGGAAGCCCGCCGCCGCGACGGCCAGCACGTTTTCCGCCCGCGCCGTCTCGATCGACAACGTCGCCGTCATGCCCGGAAACAGGATCTGTCCGGGATTCTCCGCCTCGACGATCACCGGGAAGGTCACGACGTTGTTGGTCGTCGTCGAGGCCTTGCGAACCTGCTTGACCGTGCCCGTGAACTGACGGAGCCGGCCCGCCGTCTTGTAGGCATCGACCGTGAAGCTCACGCGCTGGCCGACGCGAATGTTGCCGACGTCCGCCTCCGGGATGTCAGCCGAAATCCAAATCACGTCGAGATCCTCGGCAATCGTCAGCACGGGAACCGCATTCATCGAGGAGACGACCGTCTCGCCGAGCTCGACCTTACGGTCGATGACGATGCCGTTGACCGGCGAACGGATCGTGCAATAGTCGAGATTGGCCTTCGCCTGGTCGACGGAGGCCCGACTCGCCTCCACGCTCGCCTCCGCACTGTGCAAGGCGGCCTCCGCGCTGTCGACGGCCAGCTTCGCCTTCTCGTAGGCCTCCAACGCGCTGTCGTAGTCCGCGACCGGCGCCATCTTCTTCTCGGACAGTGCCTTCTTGCGGGCATAGGTCTTCTCGGCGAGAATCAGCTCCTCCTTGCGGACGTTCAGCGTACACCGCGCCGTCTCCACCCCGCGCTCATTCACATGCAGCTGGGCGACGGCCCGCTTGTATTCGGCGTCGTAGACGAGCGGATCGATCTCGGCGACCGCCTGGTTGTTCGTCACCGTGTCGTTGTAGTCGACGTAAAGACGGATGATCTTGCCGTTCACCTGCGCGCCCACGGGAATGCCCTTCGCCGTGTTGCGCGGCGTGACCGTGCCCGTCGCCGAAACGGAGCTGACGATGTCTGAACGCGTGATCGTGGCGGTGCGGTAGCCGAGGCTCTTCCCACCCGTCGGCCCCTTCTCGCCACAACCCGCCGCCAACGCGAGCAACATGACCAATAGGATAGCATTCTTCATTTCGCGTTCTCCGTTCTTCATTCATCCGTGAGCCATTCTTCCATCAGGTAGACAGGATCGCTGCCCATCAGCTGGAAGAGCCTGGCTTCCGCGTTCTGCCCGCGATAGTAGGCCTTGATGCGGTCGCCCCAGGCACGGGCCAGCTCGGACACGGCATCCGTGAATTCGACGCGCGAGACGTCCCCGACCTCGTACTGCGACTTCACCATCTTCAGGTTCTCACGGGCTTCGTGCACGCTCTCCCGCGCCGTCCGACAGGCCTCCTGCGCATTGTCACGCTCGGCGATCGCCAGAGCCAGATCGTAAGACAGCTGCTGTTCCTCGTGATCGACCGACGCCGCGGCCGCCTCAAGCGCGAGCACCGCGCGGTCAACCGCCGTCGTCTTGCGGAAACCCGTGAACAGCGACTGCACCGCATTCACGCCCCAGCTCCAGTACCACAGCGGATCCGTCCAACTGAGCGACACGTTCGCCGAGACATTCGGCATCAGATTGGCTACAGCGTAGTCGACCTCAGCCGAGGCCGCGCGCAACTTCGCACGGACGATCTTCATCGCCGGCGCATTCGTACTGGCAAAATCAAAGGCCTCCTCCGCCGTCTCGCTTGATGTCGGCAACGTCCGCAACACACGCGAAAATCCGCCGATCTTCGTCCCCACGACCGCGGTCGCATCTCCCGTCGACGTGTCAATGCCCATCGCCGCCATCAGATCGGCTCTCGCCGTCACGACGTTGTTCGACGCCGAAACGATGTCCTGCCGCGACTTCGACAGGTCCAGCCGCGCCTTCAGCACGTCCAGCTCCTTGGCTTCGCCTAGGGACAGCTTGTCCTCCGCCTGCCGCAGGTGCTCGAGATACTCTAGCTCGTTCGTACAGGCAATCTCAAAAAGCGCCTCGTTCTGCAACAGGGAGAAATAACTGCCCGCCACCTCGGCGAAAACCGTGTAGCCCTGCTGGACCAGCGCCATCTCCGCGGCGACGACCTTCTCGGCCTGCGCCCTCGCCCGAGCCGAATTGCGCCCGAAGTCGTAAATCAAAACGTCCAGGGAAAGACCACCCGTCGCACGGCTCTTCCGCGTGTGACCCAGATCCTCGAGCTTCGCGCGGTCAGAAGACTCCGAATAGCCCATGTTCGCCGAAAGATCAGCCGCATTCCAAGGAGTCGACGAGGCCAGCGGCGCATCCGCGGCAATTTCCTTCAGCGCCAAACGCGCGTCCCGAACCTCGATCAACGCCGCCGTCATCGACGGACGGTTGGTGAACGCGAACTCGACGAGCGCCCGAAGCGGCGCCCCCTTCAAATCAACTTTCGGCGCCACCCACTCGGCCGCCTCCTGTCCACTCCCCATCGGCACCAGACGAGCCTGGACTTCACGCGCGTTACGCACCGTGCCGCAGCCCACGACTGCCGCAAGGAACAAGGCACTCGCGATTGTCTTTCCCACATCATTCATATGCCCCGTATTATACATACCTTGAGGAATGTATGTCAACGGAATAACGCCGCGGAGATGCCTTGAAATGTCACTGAATTGCAACGGGAAGCGAAAAAGTGAAGATACAGCCTTGGGGGTGGTTGGCGCGGACCGTCAGAGCACCTCCCATCGCCTCGGCGAATTCGCGGGCCGTGCAAAGGCCAATGCCGAAGCCCCCCTTGCCAGACTCCAGGACGGACTTCGCACGATAGTACCGGTCAAAGACATGGCGCATCTCTGACGGCGTCATGCCCTTCCCCTCGTCAATGAGTTCAAAAACAACCCGTGTCCCTTCCATCGCAATCCGCGCCCGAACGGTCCCGTAAGGGGCGGCGTATTTCAGGTCATTCCCCAACAGGTTCCAAAGGATCTGAACGGTCATCGTCTCGTCTGCCAACACGGGGACAGACCCCGCAGGTTGGGGGTCTGTCCCCAGCGATTGGAGGCTTGATTCCACCGAGAGAACAACATCTCTTCCCTCAAATACATCGCGATAATCTTCACGAAAGAGCGAATAAGCCTCGTTATAGCACTTAATTAGGTCAATCGTCTCAAGCTTCGGCTGGGGGCGCTGGCCACCGAGTTTAAGGAAGTCCTTGATATTCTCGACCAAACGGATCATCCGCTCGTTCAGATTCTTCGCCTCCTGATCGTCCCGGCCAATCGTGTAACGCAT
The DNA here is from genome assembly GCA_945613785.1 of uncultured Verrucomicrobiota bacterium. Lineage (GTDB taxonomy): Bacteria > Verrucomicrobiota > Kiritimatiellia > RFP12 > UBA1067 > UBA1067. The sequence goes on from CALZAJ010000025.1 coordinate 3,694, forward strand.
TCCCACAAGAGGCGTCGTCAAATCATGAGCCGTCGCAGCAAGAAAATCATCTCGACCCTTCACATAATCGACGAAATAGCGGACGCCCATCCAGGTCAGACCGATCAGCAGAACAAGAACGAACGACCCACAGACCCAGAAAATAAAGCAAAAATCGACCTCTTCAATCGCATCTGCGAACGTAGCTAGGCAAACATCCTTCTCGTCCACATACCAGATCAGGGTCTTGCCCTTGGGGACAGACCCCATCGATGACGAGGCGTCAATTCTCTGCAGGGACGAGCCCTCGGGGACAGTCCCCCAATATCCCGGAGCCATCTTGCGGTCTTTCGCCCAGTTTCCGCTCTTTCCGCGAACGATTTGAAAACCAGCTTCTGGATGCGCCTTCAGCTCCAGCGCCTTCTCGCGGTATTCGGCCTGAACGCGACGGCGTTCATTGCGAATGATGTCTGGGACGCGTTCGATCAAGAAATGGATACCCAACAGAGCGACAACTGCCGTCGGCAGACACAGGCTGCCGACATTGCGAATCAGTTTCCAGTCGACGGACTTCACAGACCGAGGAGCTGCTTCGCCGCGGCAAACTGCGCGGAGAGGTCGACCTTGCGATTGCCGTTCAGGTAACCGTCCTTCTCAAGCCCCTCGACAAAACGACGGAACTTGTGCGGACCCGGGTTGAGATTGTCGAGTGCCTTCACCGCGGCCGTGCCGAAGGTGCAGCTCTCCGAGAGCATGCCCGTCGATTCCGCCGTGACGTACAGCGTCTTCGCCAGCTTCACGAACGCGGGGATCGGATTGAAGTGATCCTTCGAATAGAGGAGCTTATAATCCCACGGATAGGTATCGACGAGCGCCTCGACTTCCGGCGGCGTACGACGGGACGTCGTGACCCAAGGGAGGACGGTCTGACGATCCGATTGATTCGATTGCCTGATTGATTCGAAGATCGAGTCAAGCTGCTGCTTCATCCAGGCGGAGGACATGGTGGAGCACTTGTTGGGTCCGCCGATAATGACGGCGACGGGGCATGCCGAAGCGTCGGGGGCGTGTCCGTAGACCTTGCCGTAGTGATCCTTGAAAGCCGCCACGCCCTTCTCATAGAAGGCCTCGTCGGCCGCCACGAGATTGGCGGGGATTTCGATGATGTTCGCCGCCTTCTTCGGATTGTCGAACGCAGGAGCCAGAATGCAGTCGAAAGTCGAGAGCCGATAGCCGCTCGGATAGAGGACGACACCGCACTTCACCCCAAGCTTCTTCGCCAACGCCTTGGCCGCGTAGAACGTTCCCGAACCCGTGCCGAGAATGGCGGAATAAGAGGCCTCGTCTGTGAGCGGAGCGTTCGTCTTCAGGAGCGACAGGGTCGCAACGCCCAGCCTGTCGAAGAGATAAGACAGGGCCTTGTGAAAAGCCGACTTGAAATGAATCTCCACCAGGTCGAAATCGCATCCCAGCGCCCGCGCGAAGGCCTTGGACTGATTCTCGTGTCCCGCCTTCCCGTCCGTCAATATGAGCACCTTCTTCATCTCTTCACCCAATCAAACACCCAAATAACCCGAACACCTACGCGATCGGCTCGATCTTCATCGTCTTGCGGCAAGCGCTCTTGAGCATCTCCTTGACCGCGGCGCGCATCTTGCGCTTGGCTCCAGCCATCGTGCCCTTGATCGTACAGCCAGCGGCCTTGCGATGTCCACCGCCACCGAACTTGCCTGCCAGCACAGTCGCATCCCAATCGCCGCGTGTCCGGATCGAACAGCGTGTTTCCTTCGTGCGGTCGGGAATCTGATAGAAGAAGAGCGCGATCTCGTTCCGGGCGACAGACCGCGGAATCTCAATGATGTCCTCAGCCTCGGCCTTCGTGCCGCGGACCGAGCGGAAATCATCGCGATCGAGCGAAACCTCCGCGACCTTGCGGTTCTTCCAGATGTGCAGCGAACGCCAGGCGAGACGCTTGAGCTCGATCGCCTTGCGCGAGAACGTGCCGTAGATGATGTCGTTGATGAGCGCCGTGCGGACGCCGTGCTTGAGCAAGTCGCCGGCGGCACGGAGCGTCCGCGGCTTCGTCGAGTCGTAAGCAAAGCGCCCCGTATCGGTGATCATCGCGACCCAGAGGGCCTCCGCGATTTCGGAATCAAGCTTCCATTCCATCCACTTGGCGAAACGCCAGACGAGCTCACCGGCGGACGACGCCTCAGGATCGACGATTTGGACGTTGCCAAAGGTCCCGTCATTCGTCATGTGGTGGTCAATGCAAAGGGTCGGCAGGCCTTCGGCGACGGGCTTCACTTCGGGCGGCATGCGATTGAAACCGCTACAGTCGACGGCAATGAAGAGATCGAACTTCTGGCGCTTCAGCTTGCGAACGGGAATGAGCTTCTCGACCCCTTCCAGGAAGCCGGGTTTGCCAAGCGCATTCACATCCGCCGTCGCGAAGGCCTCGTAGCCCGCATTCGTCAGCAGCTTCGCCAAGGCGATCATGCTGCCCAGGGAATCGCCGTCAGGACTCAGATGCCCAGATATCAAAATACGCCGGGCGCCCTTCAAAAGCTCCTTCGCCGCCTCGTAGTTCTCTCTCTTTTCCGCCATTGCCTCCATTATACCAAAATCCGTCCGTCGCGTCCTGACCCCTAGGCGGAGGCCCGAAGCCGTCCGTTGCAGTTGTCGCATCCGCCACAGGCACGGTCATCCGACTGATCGCCGAAATAGTCTAGGATGAACTGATGCCGGCACGTCTCCGCTGAGACGAAATCGAGCATCGTCCGCAAACGCCGTCGATCCTGGTAGCGTTTCTCCCTGCGGGCATCGAAGATGCGTATCACGTCCAGGTCTTCCTTCCCGGGAACGACGCGGTATTCCGTCTGCAGACCCGTCGATTCGCGCGTCAGCAGACCGTGGTTGAGGAGAACGTTTACCGTGGTCGAAACCGCGCTGGCGTTCTTGATCCCGAGACGGCGGGCGAGCGGTCCCGCGACGACGGAAAAGGACCTGCTCCCACAGGACAGCATCCACCCCCAGACCAGCAAGGCCGTCTCGGACGTCGGATTGGCGCCTTCGACGAAATACTCCTGGATCTTGATGTCGACGTAATTGAACAGGAGCTCGCAGCACGACCGCTTCCCGTCACGTCCCGCACGACCGATCTCCTGATAATACTGTTCGATCCCGCCCGGCACGTTCCAATGCGCGACAAAACGGATATCCGCCCGGTCGATGCCCATTCCGAAGGCCGTGGTCGCCACGACCACCGGATGCGCGCATTCCTGGAATTCACGCAGGGCCAGCGTCCGTTGTCCTTCCGTCATCCCGGCATGATACATCAGCACCTGGATGTCATCCCGTCCCGCCAACTCCTTGCACAGCAAGGCGAAGACCTTTTCCACGTTCTTTCTCGTCGAGGCATAGACGACCCCCGTCCTGTGCGCCTTGACCAAGGTCAGCAGCCGGGCGAGCTTCTCCGTCTCGTCACCGCATCGCGTCACCGCAATCTGCAGGTTCGGACGCGAAAAGCCGAGCACTTCCACGAAGGGCGGACGCCGTCGGTTGACGCCAAGTCCGAGCTGGCGGATGATGTCCTCTCGGACCGCCGGGGTCGCCGTGGCCGTAAGGGCCATGATCCGCGCCTTCGGGAAGCGCGCGACGATCTTCCCGATCTCCAGATAGTCCGGCCGGAAGTCGTGTCCCCACTGACTGATGCAATGCGCTTCGTCAATGGCGATCATCGACAGGTCCGTCTCCGCAAGAATCGCCGAGAAGCTTTCCGTTCGAAGACGCTCTGGAGCGACATAGACGAGCTTGTACTCGCAGGCGGCAACCTGATGGGAACGCTTTTCGAGAACGTTCTTGGGGAGCAGTCCGTGCAGACAGGTCGCCGCAATCCCACGCCGTCTCAGGGCATCGACCTGGTCTTGCATCAACGCGATCAGCGGAGAGACCACCAGCGTCGTGCCAGGCAGACGCATGGCCGCCAGCTGGTAGCACAACGACTTCCCCGAACCCGTCGGCATGACGACCAAGGCGTCGTCCCCCTTCAAGACCGCGGCAATCGCCTCGCGTTGTCCGACGCGGAATTCCCGGAGTCCGAAAGTCTCCGACAGCTCTTCCATGATTCCTTTCATCTCATCTCCTTTCCAAGTTCTTCGATTAGCTGACAGTTAAGACAGTCCGGATGCACCTGCAAACAGAAATCGCGATGGATCTGGATGAGTCCCTGCATCTTCAGTCCATTGTGGAGGTACCAGGCCCTGGGATTATGATCGCGGCCGAACATCCGAAAGGCCGTCAGTCGCATGGGCTCCGAAGGATCCTCCGGCGGGAGCCAGCGGGGACTTTGGAGAACCCTTCCCTCCGCCAGCGCAAACGGCAGGATCACGTTGGCGAGGACGGCCCCGGCGCGCCCGCGTCCCATGCGACGGCCCTCGGTCATCAGTCCGATCATCTCGCGACATGACGCGTCCGAGAAGTCGGCGACATCCAGGAGATCCATGATCCGCGTCGCCGTGAAGATCTCCGCAGCCGCCGACAGCCGCACCTCGGGCGCGTTCCGCGGACGCACGGCTCCACGATCCCACTCGACAAACGAGGCGGCGGCCAGCAAAGCCGAACGGGCGTTCTGCGGTTCGGATATCACAAGCGCATACGGCACCCGTTCGGCCACCTGACGAAATCCGGGCGAGTTCCGCTTGTAGCCGAGTGCATTCATGACCTCACGATAGAATACCTCCGTGCGACGCTCTCGTCCCGACGACAGCAGCTGGCGAATGCGGCGCGCCTTCGTTTCCAGCCGATAGGCCCCGGCTTCGGCAAGGACCATCCCCGCGAGATCGGGATCCGCCGCGAGGCGTCCGTGGCACGGACGGTCCTCCGACGGCAGGCGGGCGAACGGGTAGGCCCCGAGGTCAATCTGCTCGGGGGCGAATCCGATCTGCGGCGTCAGGAAGCGTCCGAGCCAGACCGAGACCGCACCCTTCGGAAGCGTCACGGGGTCGGGTCCGCAACTCCAGGTCACGTGCACGACCACGTTCCGATACGCCGGATCGCCGCCGTGTCCGTGCGCGGTCCAGTCCGACGGATGCAGATGAACCTCCACATCGCCCCTCAACCGACGCCGATCCGGTCCGACCTCAAGGACGGCATTCCGAAAATCCGGTCCGGCGCCCAGATTCCAATCGCCGGGATGGATGACCCGCAGCGTCTCGCCGGTCCGGGTGACGAGATTCGACGGACGCATTGCGCGGTCATACCAGATCGCCTGTACGTGACGCTCGGTGAGCGGTTCACGGGACCGACGATAGCACTGGAAGCGCAGATTTTCCATCAGGCCGCCTTCTTGGCTTTCACAACGACGACGGGAGACTCCTTGATCGCCGCGACGATCCGTTCGGTCACGGACGGATTCTCCTTCAGGTAGGTGATCGTCGCGAGCGATCCCTGGGCGAGCTGTTCCTGTCCGAAGGCCAGCCAGCTGCCGCGTTTCTCGACCACCCCGCGCGCAATCGCCGCATCGATGACCGATCCCTCATAGGAGATGCCGCAGGAGTAGAGGATGTCAAACTCGGCCTCGGTAAACGGTGCGGCGACCTTGTTCTTGACGACCTTCACGCGTGTACGGTTGCCGACGATCTCACCGGCCGTGTTCTTGATGGCGCCAATGCGCTGAACCTGCAGCCGACACGAGGCGTAGAACTTCAGCGCCTTGCCGCCGGGCGTCGTCTCAGGATTTCCGAACATGACACCGATCTTCTCGCGGACCTGGTTGGTGAAGACGCAGAGCGTCCCGCTTTGCGCAATGGCCGCGGTCAGCTTGCGCATGGCCTGCGACATCAGACGGGCCTGGAGTCCCACATGGCTGTCGCCCATCGCCCCATCGATCTCCGCCTGCGGCGTCAAGGCCGCTACAGAATCGACGACGACGATATCAAGCGCACCCGACTTCACGAGCTCCTCGCAGATGGTCAGTGCCTCTTCGCCGCTGTTGGGCTGCGAGACGATCAGGTTGTCAAGGTCGACGCCGATCTTCCGCGCATAGCCCGGGTCCAGCGCATGCTCCGCATCAATGAACGCCGCGGACCCGCCGGCCTTCTGCACGTTGGCGACGGCATGGAGCGCCAGCGTCGTCTTGCCGGACGACTCATGTCCGTAGAGCTCGATGATGCGTCCCTTCGGCAACCCTCCGATGCCCAGCGCCAGGTCGAGTGACAGCGAACCCGTCGGCACGGCCTCGATGTCGTTCTTCGCCTGTTCGCCGAGACGCATGATCGACATCTCCCCGAACTCCTTGCGAATCTGCCCAAGGACGGTCTCCAGGGCGTTGCTCAGTTTCTTCAGTGCGGTTTCCTTGGCCATGTCGGCCTCCTTTCTAGTCTTTCCAATTCACGTATCGTTCACCCTTGACGAAGATCCGGACCCGTTCCACGTGGTCGATCTCCGCCTGCCCGCGAGATTCCGGCGTTCCATACACCTCGATGACATCGAAGCGATAGTTTCCGTGCCAGCGGTTCTTCAGCAGCCAGGCCCTGAACGCACGCCGCAGGAGATCCTTCTTCTTCCGCGTGATGCTCCGCAGCCGACGCTGACGTTCCTCATGCGCCTTGTGTTGCTTGACCTCGACGAAGACCAACGTGTCGATCTCCTTCTGGTAGGCGATGATGTCGATCTCCAGTCGGGCGTCCCAGGCACAGGGACGGACGTTTCGCTCGACGATCACGTACCCCTGCGCACGGAGATACTCGACCGCTCGCTCTTCGCCCCAGGCGCCATGGACGACACCGACGTTGCGTCCTTTAGGCGGCCGACGCATTGCGTTTCTCCCGAAGGGACGCCTTGTACTGCGAGGTATCGTGCTCCACGAGCATCGGAATGCCGAAGCAGATCACACCCATCGAGCTCTCGATCGCCGCAGTCAACCCAAGCGCCTCAGAGGGCGACAGGAAGATCATCGCATGCGCGTCCGTCCCGTCGCGGCGACTGCGGAACACCTCGAAGAGATAGCCCTGCTTCGGCTCGACGGAATGGGCAAGGACGATCTTGGTCGTTCCGCGCGGCGACTGATGGAAGAGTCCGCGACCGTCCTCAAGCGACTCGCATTCGCCGCGGAAGACCTGCAGCATCTTGCTGATGTCCGTAAAATCGAGCTTCACGGTGATCGCGCCCTCCCAGTCGAACCGCGGATAGACGGGCACGGCGCCCAGACGGTCCCCAATCGTCAGTTGCGTGGCGAATGTCGCCATGATGCTGCCGTCCGTGTCGTCATGCGCCGGATGCAGCTCCAGCTGCAGCGCCCCACCCGTCCCTCGCGCATTGGCATGATAGAAGGCGAGCTTCGGCCGGAAGCTTCCGAGCGGACGCTTCGTTCCCTCCTGTTGAGTTTCGTTCATTGTCTTTCTCCTTTCGTTTCGTTTTGTGATCAAGCCCAGAACTTCATGTCCAGCATCCGGTACCCGCTGGCGTCCATGATGTCCGATTCCGTGACATTGTCGTCTCCCCGGAGATCCGCCGAGGTACGCGCGACACGCAACACACGGTCGTAGGCGCGCGCCGAGAGGTTCAGCCGCTCAAGCGTCTTGCGAATCTCCTCGGCGGCTTTCGCCGTCAGTTTGCAGATGTCATTGAGATCCCGGCTCTTGGCATCCGCATTCGTCAGCACCCCGCGCATTCCGCGATAGCGCTCGGTCTGGATGCGACGCGCAGCCATGACCCGTTCGCGCACGGCCGAACTCGGTTCGCCCGAGGGAAGCCCCGTCAGATCCTTGACCGGCACCGCATTGACGCCAACCTGGATGTCGATGCGGTCCAGGAGCGGACCCGATACGCGTTGCTGGTACTTGAGGATCTGCCGCTGCGTGCAACGACATTCGTGCGTCGGGTCCCCCAGGTATCCGCATGGACACGGGTTCATCGCGGCGACGAGCATGAAGCGCGAAGGATAGTCGCATGCCGCCGCCGCACGGGACACGCCGACGTGTCCGTCCTCCAGCGGCTGCCGCAACACCTCGAGCGCCTGGCGCGGAAATTCCGCGAACTCGTCGAGGAAGAGGACGCCGCGATGCGCGAGCGAGACTTCGCCCGGAACCGGATGCGAACCGCCGCCCAGCAGGCCGATGGCGCTGACCGTATGATGCGGCGCCCGAAAAGGCCGCTGCGTCACGAAACTCCCGCCGCCTTTTTCGGCGCCCGCGACCGAGTGGATCTTCGAGACTTCGAGCGCCTCTTCGACGGACATCGGCGGAAGGATCGACGGGATGCGTCGCGCGAGCATCGTCTTGCCCGCCCCGGGCGATCCGATCATCAGCATGTTGTGTCCTCCGGCAACGGCCAATTCCATCGCGCGACGCACGGTCTCCTGTCCTTTCACGTCCGCGAAATCGTCCCCGCTTTCGCGCGCCGCCTCCACGAGGTCCGCGAGGTCGGTGAAGCGCGGTTCGATCTTGATCTCGCCCGAGAGATACATCGCCGCCTCGCGCAGCGTCCGCACCGGGATGACATCAATGCCCGTCACCACGCTCGCCTCTTCGGCGTTCGATTCGGGAACCAGGATGGCCCGCTTGCCGATGCGCCGCATCTCCATGACAATCGGCAGGATGCCCTTCACGCGGCGCACCTCGCCGGACAAGGCCAGCTCGCCGACCATGGCGTATTCCGCCAGCTTTTCGGTGTTCAGACGCTTGGTCGCCTTCAAAAGACAGATCGCAATCGGAAGATCGTAGATCGGCCCCTCCTTGCGCACGTCCGCAGGCGCCAGGTTCACCGTGACCGCATACTCTTCCTTCGAACTGTAACCCGAATTCTTCAGGGCCGTGGAGACACGGTCCTTCGCTTCCTTCACCGCCGTGTCCGGAAGACCGACGATCGCGAACGAACTCGTGCCGCAGACCGAATACACCTCGATCTCTACCGTCGAGGCCTCGACGCCGTTGATTGTTCCACCATAACACTTTGCCAACATGTCTGCCGTCCTTCCTTGCGTTCAAGACGGCGACATTATGGAATATTCTGGGAGAACAATTGTCCGCGGAGTGTCCGTTTAGTGTCCTAATATTCGGACACTCTACGGACACTCCGCGGACACTTCTTTTGCTGACTTCTGTTAAGGGAGGAGCATATAGCCGTTGGT
>CALZAJ010000026.1 GCA_945613785.1 uncultured Verrucomicrobiota bacterium
AAGTCCACTCTCTTCGTCCGGTACCGCCGCGGGCCGCGTCAGCGAAATGAAGAGCGGCGTCGACTGCTGAGAGAGGAACTCGACATCGTAGCCGCTCTCGGACAGGAACTGCAGGTTCTCGCGATTGTTCTCGGGGCTCGCCACAAAGCGCTTCGCCCCGAGCTCGGACCATGTCTTGAGCGCGGAGGCATTGAACGCGTAGCACGTCCAATCCGCCGTCAGGTCCGTCACACCCAGCTCCTTCAGCATCCGAAGCGTCGCCAGATCGCTCGCCTCCCAGGCCGAAAATCCCTCTCGGAGGAAACGCTTGACCGCGTTCCGCAGACGATTGAAATCAGGTTCCGCCGTATAGACCGGTACCGCAAGCCGTACCGACGGGATGCCGTCACCGACTTGCTTCACCGACTCCACCGGCATCTCGGCGTTGATCGCGACGATGACTTCGGACCAGTCGCCCTGCGGCAGTTTCTGGTCGGGACGCAGCTTGATGCGGCGAACGGCCTTCGTCGAGGTGAGCGAGCCGCAGGCGTCATCGTTGAGAGCCTTCTCGAGCTTTGCACGACGCGCGCGGTCGCGGATCTCATCAAGCTGTTCGACGAGATCACGGCGCAGATCGTTGAGGAAACTCATCGGCGCAAAGAGTCGGTCGGGGTCGTTGACGGACAGCTTGCCGAGACGGTAGTCCGTCTCACCCAGCTTGGAGAACGCCTTCTCGATGCCGCCGGAGGTCTTCTCAGGCGATTTGGCCGGCGCGAATTCGCCGTCGACGGACGCCTTGACCTCCTGACCGCCGCAGCGACCGACCGCGACGAGGGCGTTCTTCGTCAACGTCACCTCGAGGTCAACGGACACGACGCCGGAATAGTCGCTCGGACGGAAACTCGGCACCGGGAACATGCGTTTGACCGCGTTCGACATCGAGCAGTAAACGGTCGCACCCGGTTGAATCGGTTCGAAGTCGGGCGGCAGGAGAATCTCGACGTCGGTACCCGCCGAGACCTCGAAGACCGGCGTGCGGGAAATCGTCTGACGCATCATTGTGATGCCGAGTCCGACGGGCTTGCCGCCGTCCTTCGCCGCAAACTGGAGTCCGTCGTGCTTCTCCAACGCACGGGACGTATGGAAACGGAGCCAGGAGAGTCCCTCGCGGTCCTTCGTCACGCGCTTCACCGTGCCGATCGGCGTCCCGAGATGTCCGAGCGAATCGGGATCGATCGGGGAAGTGGTGTTGGTGGCGCCGGGTCGACCGTTGAGATACAATTCGGTGGTGCGGCGAGAGAAGACTGTTTCCAGATCGGCAACGGTCACCTTCCGCATTCTTTCTCCACGGCCTTGCCCCTCTTCCTTCTCTCCCAGGATCTGGCGATAGTATTTCACCACGGAAGCGACATACAGCGACGACTTCATGCGGCCTTCGATCTTGAGCGAACACACGCCGGCGTCGACAAGCTTCTTCACGTCTTCGCCGACCCGAAGGTCCTTCATCGAAAAGGCCAGAGTCTTGCGTCCTTCGGCGTCCTCATAGGCCTGACGGCAGCAATACGGACACTTGCCGCGGTTGCCGCTACGGTCCTTCTCCATCGCGCCGAAGAGGCAGAGTCCGGAAAGCGAATAACAGAGTGCGCCGTGGATGAAGCACTCGAATTCAAGGCCGCCGCTGCGCTTGACGATCGAGGCGATCTCCTCGACGCTAAGTTCGCGGGCAAGGACAACGCGGGTGAAGCCCAGCTCCTTGAGCGCCAACACGCCTTCGAGGTTGTGGGCGACGAGCTGAGTCGACGCATGAAGCGTCAGACCCGGGAAATACGTCTTGCACAGACGCGCGATGCCGAGGTCCTGGACGATGAGGGCCGTCGGGCCGATGGACTCGAGTTCGGCGAGTTCATGGACGGCGCCTTCGATGTCGTCCTCGTCGATGACCGTATTGACGGTCACATAGACCTGCTTGCCCTTCGCCCGCGCGACACGGACGAGGTTCTTCAGGTCGTCCGTCGAGAAGTTCTTCGCAAAGGCACGGGCCGAATAGGAGGAGAGACCGCAGTAAACGGCATCCGCCCCCGCCGCAAAGGCGGCGAGAGCGGTTTCGAAATCCCCTGCCGGGGCAAGCAGTTCAACACTCATGCTGGTCTGTGGGAGGGCGAGCAGTCCCTGCGCGCCGATCAGAGGTTAGAGAAATCGAGCGTGGCAAAATAGTCGTCGAGGGTTTCGGCACGACGGATCTGGCGGACGCTGCCGTCTTCTTCCATCAAAAGTTCGGCGCTGCGAAGCTTGCCGTTGTACTGGAATCCCATCGCATGGCCGTGCGCACCCGCGTCGCAAAGAACGACGTAATCGCCTGGCGCAAGCTCGGGGAGCGCACGCTGGATCGCGAACTTGTCGTTATTCTCGCAAAGCGAGCCCGTCACGTCATAAACCGTCTCGGCCGGCGCGTTCTCCTTGCCGGGGACGACGATCTCGTGATAGGCACCGTAGAGCGCAGGACGCATCAGGTTCGACATGCAGGCGTCAAGGCCCGCGTACTTGCGGTAGGTGTTCTTGATATGACGCACCTTCGCGACGAGATAGCCGTAGGGACCGGTGATGCAGCGCCCGCACTCCATGTAGAGCTTGATCGGCTTGAGTCCCTTTGCGACGACGATTTCGTCATAGGCCTGATGGATGCCCTCGCCGACGCGCTCAAGGCTCATCGCCTGCTGCTCGGGCTTGTAGGGAATGCCGATGCCGCCGCCGATGTTGATGAACTCGAAGTCGATGCCGACCTTCTCGTGGATCTCGGTGACGAGGTTGAAGAGGAGCTTCGCCGTGTCGATGATGTACTCGGGGTCAAGCTCGTTCGACGCGACCATCGTGTGCAGACCGAAGCGCTTCACGCCCGCCGCCTTCATCTGCGCATAGCAGTCGAAGAGCTGCTCGCGCGTGAAGCCGTACTTCGCCTCCTCGGGCTTGCCGATGATGGCGTTGCCCCCCTTCAGCGGACCGGGGTTGTAGCGGCAGCACATGATGCGGTCTGAGAAGTCGGCGCCAGCGCCGACCGTCTCGCAGAGGAACGGCCAGTGCGTGATGTCGTCGAGATTGATAATCGCCTTGAGCTCCCAGGCCTTCTGGAACTCTTCGGCCGGCGTGTCGTTCGAGGTGAACATGATCTTGTCACCGACGTTGCCGACCTTCTCGGCGAGGACGAGCTCCGCCATCGAGGAGCAGTCGCTGCCAAAGCCAAACTCCTGAAGGAGCTTCATGAGATACGGATTCGGAGCGGCCTTCACCGCGAAGAACTCGCGGAAACCATCGTTCCAGGCGAACGCGGCCTTCAGACGGCGCGCATTGGCGCGAATGGCCTTCGCATCATACACGTGGAACGGTGTCGGATATGTCTTCGCCGTCTCTTCAATCCATGCCTTGTCAAACGGAAGCTTTCTCATGCTGACTCCTTGTAAATTTGAGCGGGTATTATACCATATTCAGCCACTTTACGCGGGAATCAGCCCAAAAAACAGATGCGTGGTGTGTAAACGTAAACGTTGTTTTTCGTAACAGTAAGCAGCCAGGGTTACCGCCAGTGCGGCGGCGAAGAGTCCTTTGAACTTCAGTTTCGTCGCTCCCGTCCCCTTAATCCTCCGCCTTGCAGTAGCGGAGCAGTTCTTCCATCCGGCTGATCCTGATCGTATAGCGCGCGTCGTTGAGCTTGCCGAATCCGAAATCGCAGAACGCACCCTTCACACCGGCGTTTTCGGCGCATTTCATGTCCGTCCAATGATCACCCACCATCCAGTCGTGCGACGACAGGCGGTGTCCGCGCATCCGGGCGGCGCACTCGCGCAACGGCAGCGCGCTGGGCTTCATCTCCAGACAGTCGCCACCCGCGACAATCGCATTGCCGAAGTAGCGAAGTACGCCGAGATGTTCGAGAATCGCGCGAACGGCGAAATTCGGCTTTGCCGTATTGATGCCCAGCAACCAACCGCGGTCGTGCAGCTCGGACAACGTCTTGCGGACGGTCGGGTAGAGGACGACGGACTCCAACATGTGCTCGGCATAGTGCGAGCGAAAGATCTCCCAGAGCTTTTCGACGTCCGCCGCCTTTTCGGGAATCGCATGTGCCAGCAGATACTTCGCACCCTGTCCGACGTGCGCAAGGATATCCTCCTGGGAAAGCTCGAGCAACCCCAGGTCCCTCCGCGTGTGGTTGACCGTCGCCGCCAGGTCTGCCCGCGAATCGATCAGCGTTCCGTCCAGATCAAAGAATACCGCATTCATGCGGATATTATAGCATGAATATCCGTTGACGCGGAATCTCACCCGCAGTGAGGACACTGCGCCGACTCGGCGAGTTCGGACCGGAGGAGCGCGCGGGCCGAGCCAGGACCGGCAAGGAGCTTCAGGAAGTAGCCCTCGATGCGGTCCGCCAGCGGCGTGGCCGTGAGGTCCGTTCCGAAGATCGACGCGTTGGCGAGGATCGGACGCAGCTGGCCCTTGTAAGAGGACGGATCGTTCCAAACGATGCCGGACAGCTTGGCCTGCAGCTCGTCCTTGAGCGGATCGGTCGAGACCTCCATCGCCTCACCCACGTCATTGACCGCGAGGAGGTAGCGCATCCAACCGGCGATCGCCAGCGGAATCGAGACCAGCTCGTTGAGGTCACGCCCGGTCGCGAGATAGCTCTTCACCGTCTCGCCGAAGCGAATGCCGACCTTCTGCGAGGTGTCCGTCGCGATACGACGCGGATCGTCCGGCATGAAGACGTTCGGCAAACGTTCGTTGACGACCTCGTCGATGAACGCCTTGGGGGAAAGGATTTTCGGATCGACCACGACCGGCAGGCCCTCGACATAGCCGAGACGCTTCACGAGCCGCACGATGTCCGCATCCTGCATCTCCTTGCAGATGAGCGTGTAGCCCAGAAGACAGCCGTACATCGACATCGCCGTATGAAGCGGATTGAGGCACGTCGTCACCTTCATCTTCTCCGTATTGTTGACGGTCTCGCGATCCGTCATGTACACGCCCGCCATCTCGAGCGCGGGACGTCCGTTCGGGAAACGGTCCTCGACCACGAGATACTGCGGCTTCTCGGCATTGACGAACGGCGCGATAAAGGTCTTCTTGGAGGTGACGATCGGAGCCATGCCCTCGATGCCGGCCGCCGCCAGCTGCTCCTCGACCATCGGATGAGGACGCGGCGTGATCTTGTCGATCATCGACCATGGGAACGAGACGACCGACTCGTCCGTCAGATAATCGAGATACGCCTGCGGCGCAAGCCCGTTCGAAACCCAGGCCGTGGCCATCTCGACGACGGACGCCTTGAGCTTCTCGCCATTGTGCGAGCAGTTGTCCATCGACACGACCGCCATCGGCAGCTTTCCCGCATGGAAGCGCTCAAGCAGCAGCGCCGCGACAATCGCCATCGCGTGACGGCTCGCCTCAGGGCCTTCCTTCATGTCGGCCTCGACGACCGGCATCAGTGAGCCGTCGGGACGGCGCAGCTGATAGCCCTTCTCGGTGATCGTGAAGGACAGCATCTTAAGGGACGGCGAACGGAAGATGCGCTTGAGCTCGGCCTTCGCCGTGGAATCCGCGAAATTCGCCTTCACGCCCCTCGCGACGCCCGCCAGGACCTCCTTGGTGACCGTGCCATCCGGATTGAGGAGCACGTTCAGCGTCAGGTTGTCGAACGCGGTATAGATCTGATCGATGATATCGTAGTCGAAGGTGTCGCATGCGATGATGCCGGTCTTCGCCAGACCTGCCTCGAGCAGACGCTGACTCAGCGAACCGATAAAGCCGCGGAAGATGTTGCCCGCGCCGAAATGGACCCACTCCGGCGTCTCTTCGGTCTGCGCGCGCATGGCGGCGATGTCAAAGGACGGCAGCTTGACCTCCGCCTGTTTCCAGGCCTCGGCATTCGTGACGATCGACTCAAGACTCAGCTTCATAGGAGGCTCCCCTTCTGTTTAGGATACTCCCATTATAACACAGGGGAAGTTAAGATTTAGTCCAATGGACCAAATCACTTCCCGACACAGAGGAGAACGACACCGATGACGATGGCCGACAGGGCCAGTCCCTTGCGCAGGAGATTCGTCTCATGGAAGAACTTCGCGCCAAGCAGGAAGGTCAGGACGACCGAGAATCGACGCATCAGCGAGGCGACCGAGATCGGCGCATCAGGGCATGCGACACCGTTGAAGTAAAGCCAGTCCGCCCCCGCCAACAGGATGCCGACGAACGGAATCGACCAGCGCCACTGGAAGGCGTCCCGCTTCAGTCCCAACAGACGCTGCCCCGAAAGGACAATCCCATAGAACACCACCAATCCCGCCTGGAAGAGGAGCTGCACCGTCTCCAGCGGAGCCCCCATCTCGTGGAACACGTACTTGTCCCAGATCGCGGAAAGCGCCGAACAGCACGCGCCCGCGATGGCGCACCAGACCGCGCGGTTACGGAAGAAGTCGATGCCCTCATGCGTACCGGCCCAGGAGAAGACGAAGTAGCCCGCAAAGACCGTCAACATGCCGAGGCCCTGGATCCAGGTCGGCACCTCACCATAAAGGAAAAACGCCATCAGGAACACCAGCGCCGGCGCCGAAGCGCGGATGGGCGTCGCGATGGTGATGGGCAGCGTCCGAAGCGCGCAGAACGTGAAGATCCACGAGGTTGCGACAATGACCGTCTTCGCGATGGAGACGGCCACGATCGTCGGCGTGATTCCTGAAAACGCCGCGAGCCGTCCGCTGACCGACAGGAAGATCACAAACGCCGCGCAGCCGAAGGTGCTCGAGCACAGCAGCGTCGGCAGAACCGCATTGCTGCGGACACTCGCCTTCTTGGCGAGATCGTAGAGCGCCAGGAACACCGCGCTCAGGAGAATCCAACAGGGCCAGCTCATGTGCGATCCGCCTGTGCATCCTCAAGACCGCGCGGCGCCTTTGCGGAGAATTCCAACCACTTGCCCGAAAACGGATGCCTGAAGCGCAACTTCCGGGCGTGCAAATACAGGCGGGACGCCTTGTGCGCACCGTACTTCACGTCACCCACAACCGGATGTCCCGCCTCGGAGAAATGCACGCGGATCTGGTTCTTGCGGCCGGACTTCAACATCACCTCGACCAGCGTCGTCCCGTCGCGCGTCGAAAGGCGCTTCCACTCCGTGCGCGCCAGCTTGGCGGGCTTCTGGCTGTTGGCGCGCTTGGACGCTTGGGTTGGCGCGGGCACCGAACGGACCTTATAGCCGTCGGCATCCTCCTGGAGATACGATTCGAAAACGCCCTCCTCGGACTCCAACAGTCCCTCCACGCGGGCGCGGTACGTCTTCTCCGTCACCTCATTCCAATGGCTGCGGAATGCCTCGGAGACGTCTTCGGACTTCGCAAACATCATCACACCGCTCGTCTCGCGGTCCAGCCGATGAACGAGCCAAACGCGATTGCGGGACTTGAGCTGACCCTTGCGCACGTAATCGTTCAGCAAGTTCTCCGCCGTCAGCTGCGCCTCGCGGGCCAGTCGGCCGAGAACCTTCGTATGCGTGGTCAACAAGCCCTCGGGCTTGTCAATGACAATGACATCCCGATCTTCGAACAGAATCTCAAAAGGCAATCGGTGCTTCGGTCTCATGGAGACCTTATTATACTAAAGGCCTCACCCCAAAGGCAAACAGCTCCAGACCACTCGTCAGCGCAGCTGGTGATTCCCGCCCTTCTTGTCCTTGAAGACAGGGTCGAGAGAATCCTGGATGTTGTACATCTGCGGCGGATGCGCCTTGCCGTCGCCGACACCCTTCTCCATGAGCGCCTTGAGTTCGTCCATGTGCGACGTGTAGACGTCACGCGGACTGCAACCGTACTTCTTGCACAACGATGCGGCCATGCCGACGACCTCGCCCATCATGCCGTGCGTGCGCATGAGACGCGTCGTGCCGAGCGCGACGTGCGTGACGGAGATGTTGCGCCCCGCCATGAAGAGGTTGGGGACGTTGCGCGAATAGTAGCACCGATAGGGGACGGGGTATGCCCAGACGACGTGGTTCAGCGAATCGGTCTGGAATGGTTCACCCTCGAAATGCGTGTCTTCCTTCGTCTTCGGGAAATGGAGGTCGATCGTCCAGGTCGTCGCACACGTGCCGTCCGGCTGGAAATTCTTGTTCATGAGATCGTTCTCGGTCAGAATGAAGTCTCCCATCAGACGACGCGACTCGCGACGTCCCGCGTTGTACGCGACCCACTTGAGCTCCTTGTCCGCATACTCCTTCTTGCGGGACGACTCGTTCTTGAGGTAGGCCCAGTTCGAGTAGGCGACCAGCAGTCCGTAGTCGCGGATGTACTCCGCCTCCTGAATCTGGTCACGGCCGAGTCCGGCCTCCCACCACCAGTCGCCGCGGAGGTCGCGGCTCGCGGACTTCTCGTTGAAGGCAACCATCCACGGAAGCTTCGGGAAGAGGCATTCCTCATTCTTCATTTGGCATTCTTCATTCGCTCCCGCATACCACTGGACGGATGCGCCCATGGTGAGCGTGTCCTCGCGTTCAGGCGCCCAGGGTTCGTTATGGACGCTCCGCGCCTCACGGCCCTGACGGTAGTCGGCGCCGGCGAGGAATCCGACCGTGCCATCACCCGTGCAGTCGACGAACTGCGCGGCCTTGTAGACGACGCGTTCTCCCGTTCGGGTGTTCTGGGCGGTGACGGACACGATGCGTCCCGTCGCGTCCTTCTCGACCGCGTTCATGTGCTGGTTCAGGAAGAGGTCGAGGTTCTTCTCGGCCTTCACGACGGACAGCTTGCGCTCGTCCTCATAGGTCGCCTTCGGACGCGCATTGCCCTCGTTGCGGGGTCCGATCTCCGCGACGATGTCACCGAGTCGCGGATACGGCGGCATGTTCTGCCACGCGCCGAGATGGACGCGCACTTCAGACGAGTTGTTGCCGCCCAGGACCGGACGGTCGTGGATGAGCGCAACCTGGAGGCCGAGACGCGAGGCGGAAACCGCCGAGCAGATGCCGGCGATGCCGCCGCCCACGACGATGACGTCGTATTCCTTCTCCGCCGGTCGGGCCACAGGGACGGCCGCCTGACGGATCGCATCGCAATCGGGATTCGCCTCGGTCGTGAAGACGATGGCGTCGCAGCGTCCGTCAAAACCGTCGAGATCATGAAGCGCCACCGTGTTCTCGCCAGCCGTCAGCACGACGTTATCGGCCTTGACCCACTTCCATTCGCCCTTCGCCTGCACGCCGAGACGGTTCGGAAGCCGCTGGCCGTTGACGATCAGGTTGAAGCAGCCAGGAACGACATCGTCCCAGGTCTGCCCTTGGCATCCCTTCACCCAGGCAAGCCAGTTCTTGGTGCGCACCCAGACGTTATAGACGCCGTCCTTCTTGACGGCAAAGGTCGTCTTCGCATCGGCGACAGGCTTGCCCATGCCATGCGCGAGCAGATACGGCGAGCCCATCTGGTCCATGAACTGGGTGTCATTCACCCAACCGCCCCAATCATCGAAGGACTCAGTCTCGAGGACAATCGAATCGGCCGAAGCCGCCGCGGCGACCAGCGCCGAGAATACGACAAGAAGAAACGGCCTCTTCATTACTGCGCGGCCCTTTCGATGACCTGTCCCTCGGCAACGAGAACCTCACGGAGCTTCGCGTACTCGAGATCCTGTGCCGCGCAGTTGGCATCAATCGACAGCGCAGCCGCGGCGCCGGCGACCTGTCCGAGCGCGAAGAAGACGGGCTCCATGCGGATCGAACCGAACGCCATGTGCGAGGCGGAGAGGCAGACGGGCACATAGAGGTTCGTGCACTCGGCCTTCTTCGGAATGATCGCACCGTAGTCGATTGGATAGGGACCGAGCTTCAGCGTCTCATAGTCCTCGATGTTGCCCTCGTTATGGACGAAACCATCCGCTCCGACATAGCGTCGGCAGTTGTGGGAATCCATCGTGTAGGCGCCCATCGCAATCGGACGCGCAGCCTTCACCAGATGTCGGCAGTTCGCCTCGGTCATCACGTAGTCGCCGACCATGCGTCGCCCTTCACGCACGTAGAGCTGGGTCTGCCACCCGTTGCCGAGTCCGTCGAGAAACTCGTCCTTGCAGGTGCCCCACTTCGCGACTTCGTTGCGGATCGGCGCGGGCACGCGCGGATCGTTCGCCAGCGTCCACATGAGGCCCATCTGGTAGTCGAGGTGTGCCTTGAGGATCTTCGCACGCTCCTCATAGGTGGCCTCGGGCCACGCCCAGTTCTGTCCGATGAAGTCCGTCGAGAAGCCCGTACGGTTGTTCGTATCGGTCTTGCGGTTGGGCATGCGTGAGTTGATCCACGGCATGTAGTGCCAGTAGTTCTTCGCTTGCTCGACATAGAACTTGGGATCGATCGCCTCGAGGTTGCGCAGGAGCAGTTCGAAGTTGAGGGGATCGTAGTTCGAGGGCTTCACGAACGGAATGCGGTTCGTCGGATCGTCCGTCAGGCACATGCGGAAGCAATAGGCCTGTACGCGCTTGTCACCCGAACCGTCCGGTTCGGGACAGTCCTTCTCCACATACGGCAGCAGACCGGAAGAGGGATCGCCCTTCACGACATAAGGATCCACACCCTTGTTCATCTGATGATGCACGGTCTTGACACGCTGAATGCCGCTGTTCTTCTCGTTGTAGAGCGAATTCGGCTCGCGTCCCGCGACATAGCTCACACCCGCCGCCGCCAGGAGATCGCCTTCGTACGTCGCGTCGACGAACGACTTGCCCGCGAACGTCCTGCCGGAGAGGGTCTTGAAAGAGACAATCTTCGCGCCGTCCTTCTGCACGCCCGTCGCGCTGCGATCCAGGAATTCGCCGCGGACGATCTTGAGGTTGTGCTTCTTCTCCCAACCGTTGAGGATCTTCAATGCCGCGGACGGTTCAAACGTCCACATCGAATCTTCGCCCAGCGAGCCCGCACACTGTCCGTCCGGCACGTAGTCCGAACGCTTCTCGTACTTCCAGTTCGCGGAGTCCTTGTAGTAGTCGGCCACATCCTTGTAGAACTGGAGCGCTAGGCCTCCGAAGGCGGACTTGTTACCGATGTCCGTCTGACCGAGACCACCCGTCGTCAATCCGCCAATGCGCGTTTCAGGGCACACAATCACCGCCGTCTTTCCGTGGTTCTGCGCCTCGATCGCAGCGGTTAGCGCCGCGGGTGACGATCCGTAGATCACCACGTCATAGGATTCTGCCGCAAAAGTCGCAACCGCAATTCCAGCGGCAACGAAAGAACAAACGAAATTCATCTTTTTCATGCCCAAATTTTAACAAACAACACACCCGATGTCACTACACAAAAGGGTAGCATTCCTTCTGGACAGGTCTGTCGCAAAGAAAAAAGGCGCGCGGGGGGAACCGCGCGTCGTAGGGGGAAATGTAAAATTTATGTCCATATTATAGCATCTCATTGGATTTGAGGTTATCCAAATACGCATCAAAAACTTATCCGATTGCGCAATCAGATAAAGTGTGATATTATGTTGGAAATGGATACAATTCTTCTTTTTCAGCACGTTGACTCCTATGGAGCCCGCCTTCGCACCGAAGGAATTACCGAATTTGCCCGACAAGTTGGCTGGAACGTACAGTCTTATGAAGAGACGGTCAATGCCGAGCAGCTTCGAGAAATCAATTCCTTTTGGAATCCGATCGGTGCGATTCTGAGTCCAAACAATGGCATTGAGGAATTCAACGCGAGCCTGTTCTCTCCCGAGAGTACGGTTCTGCTCGATTCCTTTCCACCGACGGGTATGGAGCGCTTCTCAACGGTCATTACCGACTCTTCGACGGTCGTCGAACTGGCTGCGCGAGAATTGCTGGGGACGAAATGCGCCTCTTACGGATTCGTATCCTGGCCGACGCGGCGCATGTGGAGCGAGAACCGCCGCATCACCTTCACGAAGCTGTTAGCCCTTCAGGGGATCAAGGTCCACGCGTTCAAGCCCTCGCGACCTGATCTGAGCATGCAGGAGCTCCAGCAGGAAATGGCGCGCTGGATCCAGGCGATGCCCAAGCCCTGTGGGATCCTCACGGCCAATGATCGCATCGGCACGCACTTCCTCAGCGCCTGCATGATGGCCCAGATCGAGGTCCCCTTCGATTGCATCGTCGTCGGTGTGGATGACAACGACAAGCTGTGCGAGAGCGTCAACCCGACGCTCAGCAGCGTCGGACTCGACTTCAAGGGCTCGGGCTACCGTGCCGCGGAGATGCTGTACCAGATGCTGCAGGGGCAGCTCAAGGACAAGCCGATCGAAAGCCGGCCGCCGCTCGGCTTCACGCGGCGGAATTCCTCGCGCGTCTTCCTCCAGACAGACCGTTATGTGCTCAAGGCGTCCGAGATGATCCGCGCGAAAGCCTGCCAGGGACTTGAAGCGCGGGACGTGCTGTCCGTCTTCCCGTGTTCGCGGCGGCTGGCGGAAATCCGCTTCCGTAAGGCCACCGGCCACTCGATCCTCAATGAAATCAGAGAAGTTCGCATCGAAAACGCCAAGCGCCTCCTTGC
>CALZAJ010000027.1 GCA_945613785.1 uncultured Verrucomicrobiota bacterium
CGATCATCGCCGGCATGGGCGAGCTCTACCTCGAGGTCATCGTCGACCGTCTGAAGCGCGAGTTCAACGTCGACTGCGACGTTGGCGCTCCGCAGGTCGCGTACCGCGAGACGATTCAGACGTCGGTCGAGAACGAGTACAAGCACGTCAAGCAGTCCGGCGGTCGCGGTCAGTACGCTCACGTCTGCCTGCGCATCGAGCCTCAGGAACCCGGCAAGGAATTCGAGTTCGTCAACGAGGTCAAGGGCGGCGTGATTCCGGGCGAGTACATCCCGGCGGTCGAGAAGGGCGTCCGCAAGGCGCTCGAGTCCGGCCCGCTCGCCGGCTTCCCGGTGGTCAACGTCAAGGCGACGGTCTACTTCGGTTCCTACCACGAAGTCGACTCGAACGAATTCGCGTTCATCGAGTGCGCTCGTCAGTGCTTCAAGCAGGCCTTCCTTAAGGCGAAGCCGCAGCTCCTCGAGCCGATGATGGACGTCGAGGTCGTGGTTCCGGAGCAGTACATGGGCGCCGCCAACGGCTCCATCAACCAGCGCCGTGGCCGCATCGAGGGCATGGAGGACCGTGCGGGCGTCAAGCTCCTCAAGGCCACCGTCCCGCTGGGCGAGATGTTCGGTTACTCGAACGCGATCCGTACGGTCACCCAGGGCCGCGGTTCGTTCACGATGATCTTCAAGCAGTACGAGGCCGTTCCGCGCAACATCGCGGAAGAGGTCATCAAGAAGCGCGTCGCCGAGGGCAAGGTTCGTCCGTCCGCCGACTAACGTTCGGTTAAGATTCGCTGAAAAAGGAGCCGCGGCAATCGCCGCGGCTCTTTTTTTTGCGCCCTGATGTTGCTATAATACACACCATGGTCAGGTCTGTGATTCTTGCATTGGTTTCCCTCGGCGCGGGATTGGTCTCCCGGGCGGTGGAGTCGGTTGATAAGCCGGCGGTCGAGCGATGGAACGAGGGTGTCGAACTTTATCGTTCGGGCGACACGAACGGAGCTTATGAGGTCATGAACGACCTCTATACGGGCCTTGATCCCGTCTACAGGGTGAAGGCGGCCGAGGTCATCGCCAAGCTGCGTCATGAAGCGTCCCGCGATCCCGAGAACAAGGAGGCGCTGGCCGCGCTGGAAGAGGCCGCGCTGGCGGCGCAGGTCGCCTTGCGGGCGAATCCCGGTGACGCGCGGGCCGAGCGCAACTTCACGCGGGCGACTGATGGGCTCCTCGGAATGCGGGATGCGAAGCGTGTCAATGACATCCTGGCGAAGAACCAGAACGCCGATCCCGGAAGTCTTCTTCGCACGTCACGTGACGAAGCGCGTGCGTTGATGGACGAGAGCGCGGGGCTGCTGACGAATCGGGCCGACGTGGCCGTTGCCAAGTCGGATTCGCTTTCGGCGCGGGCGGAGAAGCTGGACGAGACGTGGATTCTCGCGCGCGAGGCGATTGTGCAGTCCGTCACCAACGAGGAGCAGGCCGCGACGATCCAGAGCCGGATCGATGCTGCGCGGAACCGTACCGCCGAGGCCGCCCGTCGGTTTGGTGAGCTGGATGCGGATGGCTATTCGTCGATTGCCGATGCCGAGAAGGACTTCAACGACTTCTTCAAGATGATGGCGATGCCGCGCCCCGCGATGGAGGAGGATCTCGTCACCCAGTCGAATGCCTGGATTGACGTCGAGAAGATCAATGAGCGTCCTTGGCAGCGCGAGGCCCTTGATTACACCCGTCGTTTCCGCAGCGTGTTCCCCGCTTGGGCGCGTCAGTACGAGCAGGCGGCGCAGGCCGACACCAACAAGCCGCCGTTCACGGCCGAGGCCCAGGCAAAGGTGTCCGACCTCTCCACCCAGCTCGAGAAGATTCAGCTGAGCTGCTGCGAAGAGATCGATCCACCTTTGCAGGAAGATGCGCTTGATCTCATCCGTCAGATCCTCGACTTGCTGCCGAAGGAGGGCGGCGGTCAGCAGGGCAACCAGGGGCAGCCCAAGCAGAACGACAAGCAGAACCAGAAGCAGGATCAGCAGCAGAAGGACGACAACCAGGACCAGGGCCAGCAGCCGGACCAGCAACAGCAGCCGGACGATCAGCAGGACTCGGACAACCAGAAGGACGACGAGCAGAAGGACGAGGGAGCAGAGGGGCAGGAAGAGGAGCCCAAGGACGACAAGGAAGTCGAGGCGCTTCTGAAGAAAGCCCAGGAGCGCAACGATGAGCATGAGGCCGAAAAGCGGGCCCGCATGCGCAAGGCCCCGCTTCGACCGGATGAGAGGGACTGGTGAGCGGTCTGTCGGTCGTGCCAGACACTTGCGTCTCGCGGCCCGCCGAATCGAACAATCAAATAAAATCAAACAATCAAACAATGAAGATAGTCGTTGCTTGCGGAGGGACGGGTGGACATGCGTTTCCGGGTCTGGCGGTGGCGGAAGAGTTGCGCCGGCGCGGACACGAGGTGACGGTCTGGGATTCGGGACGTGATGTCGAGTCCAGTGTCATGCGGTCCTGGAACGGTCCGATTTTCTCGACCGGTGCCAAGCAGCTGTCGCTTCGGAATCTTTTCGCCATCTGGCGTTCGATCCGCCGTTGCCGTTGGGAGATGAAGAAGGCGAAGCCGGATGCCCTGCTGGCGATGGGGAGTTATTCGTCGCTTCCGCCGGTGCTGGCGGCGAAGAAGTGCGGGGTTCCCGTGGTATTGCACGAGGCCAACACGGTGCCGGGGCGCGCGGTCGAGTTCCTTTCGCGTTATGCGAAGACGGTGGCGATCAGCTTTGACGTCACGGCGAAGTACCTGCCGGGCGTCAAGACGGTTCGGACGGGTCTGCCGGTCCGCGACGGCATCACGAAGGGCGTCCGTTTCCCCAATGTCCCGGCCGATGCTTTCACGGTCTTCGTGACAGGTGGCAGTCAGGGCGCGCACATGGTCAACCTGCTGATGAGCGAGGCGCTCGTGCAGGTGAACGAGGAGCTCCGTCGTCGGGGTGAGGCGGCCAAGCGCAAGCTTTATGTCATCCATCAGACGGGCGTGAAGGACGAGGGCCCGGTGATGGCTGCCTATGCCGCGGCCGGCATGGATGCGCGTGTGCATGCGTTCGAGCAGGAGATGGCGAATGCCTTTGCGACGGCGGACATCGTGGTCGCCCGTGCGGGCGCCTCGACGTGCTTCGAACTCGCCGCCTGCGCGAAGCCGGCGCTGCTCATTCCGTTGCCGACGGCGATGCGCGATCATCAGCATTACAACGCGGACGCCTTTGCCGCGTCGGGCGCGGCGGACGAAGGCATCCAGTCAAAGCTGGCGGCGCATCAGCTGTCCCGCTATCTGCTCGCGAAGTACGACCATCCTGAACAGCTCGTCGCCATGCGCGAGAAGATGGCTCTGCTGGCGACGCCGGACGCCGCGGCGAAGGTCGCGGAACTGGTGGAATCCTCCGCCAAATAACCCGATTTGTGCTATAATATAACATTATGAACATTGTTATTTTGCTGGGTGCCCCGGGCTCGGGGAAGGGAACGGTTGCGGGCAAGCTCGCTGCCGACAATGCGAACCTCAAGCACGTCTCGTCCGGAGACCTTCTCCGCGGCGCTGTCGCGAAGGGCACGGAGGCGGGCAAGCAGGCCAAGGAAGCCATGGAAGCCGGCAAGCTCGTCGCCGACGAACTGATTGCGACGATGATCAAGGACGTGGTCGCCGAGACGACGGGCGATGTCACGATGCTGCTCGACGGCTTCCCGCGCAATCTCGCGCAGGCCAAGATCCTCGACGAGATGGGGGCTCCCGTCAAGTCTGCCGTCCTCATCGACGTTCCGGACGAAATCATCCAGGACCGCATCGCGGGCCGCCGTACGTGCCCGAAGTGCAAGGCCGGCTACCACGTCAAGAACCTCCCGCCCAAGGTGGAGGGCATCTGCGACGTCTGCGGCGAGAAGCTCACGATCCGCAAGGACGACAATCCTGACACGGTCAAGGACCGTCTCGTCGTCTATCATCAGCAGACCGAGCCCCTGATTGAATTCTACAAGGGCAAGAACATCCTCAAGACCGTCGACGGAATGACGGGCGTCGAGAGCGTCGCGGCGAACTTCCTCAAGGTGATGTAACCTTGAAAGTCGACATCAAGAGCAAGGCCGAAATCGCCCGTATGCGCGAGGCGTGTCGGATGAGTGCGGAAATCCGCGACATCTGCGCGAATGCTGTCGCACCGGGCGTGACGACCGGCGAGATCGATGACCTGGTCGTCGAGTACTGCAAGAAGCACAACGTCAAGGCGAGCTTCTACAAGTATGCGGGATTCCCAGGGCATCTGTGCGTCTCGATCAACGACGAGGTCATCCACGGCATTCCCGACCGCAACCGCGTGATCATGCCGGGCGACCTGGTCAAGACCGACGTCGGCATTTTCAAGGACGGCTTCAATGGCGACACCTCCCGCACGGTCATGCTGGGCGTGACCGATCCGGAGGTGATTCGTCTTGTCGAGACGACGAAGCAGTGTCTCAAGGCCGGTATCGCGGCCTGCGGTCCGGGTGTCCATCTCGGTGATGTCGGCTATGCGATCCAGCAGGTCGCGGAGGCGGCGGGCTTTGGCGTGGTCCGTGACTGGATCGGTCATGGCGTCGGCCGCACGGTCCATGAGGATCCTGAAGTCCCGAACTACGGCAAGCCTGGCACGAAGCTGCAGCTGCGTCCCGGCATGACGATTGCGATTGAGCCGATGATCTCGATGACCAAGGCGGGCGAGAAGACGCTGGTGCTCGAAAACGACTGGACGGTCGTCACGCGCGACCGTTCGCTCTCGGCTCACTTCGAGCACACGGTGGCGATCACCGACGACGGTTGCGAAGTCCTCACTTTGCCGGCGGACTATCCCTGAAGTCTCCGAGCCCGAAGGCGCTTAGGTCGAATGGCGGCTGATTGCTCGGGGATGGATGGTCCGTCCGGCGCTTCTTTTGAACTCAAACGGAGCGCTTTTGACACGGCGGAGATCCTAGAACCCTGTCCGTCGTTCCCGTGAATTGCTTTGGAACGCGCGGCGACGCGCTGAAGGGCTGAGTATGAAGATCAAGTTCTATGCCAATGGCGGCAAGCCCAAGGCGAAGGCCGCGAAAAAGACTTTGACGGCCGAGGCGAAGGCCCTGGGCCTCGAAGTGACCGCATCGGGCAAGCCGGACGTCATCATTTCGCTCGGCGGCGACGGCACGATGTTGCGCGCCGTCCATGAGTTTCCGGACGTGCCGATCCTGGGCCTCAATCTCGGTGGCCTCGGTTATCTCTCAAGCGTCGGTGAACGCGAGTTCATCAAGGCGCTCCGCATGCTCGCGAAGGATCGCTATTCGGTGTCGGAGCGCACGATGCTCGAGGTTCGGCACGGCGATTCCGCGGCGATTGCGCTCAATGAGATAGCCATTCTCACTGGAATGACCGGTCACGCGGCGGTGATGGACGTGGAATCGCTGGGGCGCGCGGTGACGCGCTACATGGCCGATGGCCTTGTGGTGGCGACCCCGACCGGTTCGACCGCGTATTCGCTGGCCGCAGGCGGACCCGTTCTCATGCCTGATGTGGGCGTGGTGGTGATGACGCCGCTGAATCCTCATGCGCTCGGAGCGAGGCCGGTGGTGGTGCGCGACACGGTTCGTTTCAGCGTGACTTCGCGTCGCCGAGCCAATGGTGCGCATGAGCCGCTTGGCGTCTATGCCGACGGCGAGAAGGCCTTTGAACTTGCCGCCGATGAATCGGTCGAAATCCGCCGCGCCGCCATAACGGCAAAACTTGTCGAACTCGACGGTTACGATCCGTACGAGGTGATGGCGAGAAAACTCGGCTGGAGCGGTAGCAACGTGAAATAGTCTCTGTTGGGGGAACATGGAAATGACGATTGATGAACTGAATGCGGCCGTGGACAGCGGTGAAATCGACGAGATCATTCGCGTATGCGAAGCGCGGCAGTGCAAGGAACTGTCGAAAATCGCCGACACGATTACGCTCAAGCCAGGCGTGAGACTTGTGCAACTTGCGGGGGGCTCTTCGGCCGGAAAAACAACCACGGCCAAGCGTCTGTGCACTCAGCTGAGGGTGAACGGCCGCGTGGCTATGCACATGTCGACCGACGACTATTTCGTGGGCGACGCGCGCAATCCGCGCGACGAGAACGGAGAATTCGACTACGAGACGATCGAGTGCGTCGACATGCCGCGTCTCGCGCAAGACCTCAATGCGCTTCTTGCTGGCGAAACCATCCGTCCGCGGCGTTTTGATTTCATTCGCCACGAAGGCTACGGTCCAGATTTTACCGTGTCCCTGCCGCCAGGAGGGATTATCGTACTTGAAGGCATCCATGCGCTCAATCCGCGGCTGACGGCCGCGGTTGCCGACAACTGCAAGTTTCGATTGTTTATCGATCCGGTTTCGCAACCGATCGTTTTCGCCTTCACGAGATTGTCCGCCACCGATGCGCGGCTTTTGCGCAGGCTTGTGCGCGACAACCAGTTCCGCAAGATGGATCCAATGACCACTTTTTCCATGTGGCCAAAGGTTCTTGCAGGCGAGGAGAAGTGGATCAAGCCTTTCCGTCCGCTCGCCGACGCCGAATTCGATTCGGCCCTCGCCTACGAACCGGCCGTGCTCAAGCCTTTTGCGCAAGGCCTGCTCGCTCGCGTGCGGCTACGCGGGATTGATGATCCCAAGGTGGAGTTTTTGATGGAATTTCTCGAATCGGTGCATCCAACCGACCCCACCAAGGTGCCGGGCGATTCGATCCTGCGCGAGACAATCGGCGGCAGCCAGTTGGAATATTGAGGGAAAACTGATATAATTACTAAACATTTCATCAATAAAAGGGTAGCGAAACCATGAGCGACACGAACACCATGCCGGCCAGCGTCCGGCGTTATGCGAAGTACCTGCTGGTTATGGCGGGATTGGGCGGACTCATCTACGGCATTGATGTCGGCGTTATTGCCGCGGCCCTGCCTTATATCCGCAACACGTCCAACTACTCGGCGGTGCAGCTGGGCTTCGTGGTGGGCGCGGTGCTCTGGGGTTCGGTTCTCTCGTCGCTGTTCGCGGGTTCGCTCGCCGAGCTCTTCGGCCGTAAGAAAATCATCATTGCATCCGCCTTCTGCTTTTTCATCTCCATCCCGGTGATCTGTCTCTCGGGTCTGACGGACGGCGGCAGCTTCATTCTCCTGACGGTCGGCCGTACGCTTCAGGGCGCCTCGGCGGGTCTCGTCGGCGTGGTCATCCCGATGTACCTTGCCGAGTGTCTTGACTCTGACAGCCGTGGCAAGGGCACGGGCATGTTCCAGCTGCTCCTGACGATTGGTCTTGCCTTTGCGGCCGTCATCGGTCTCGTCGTGACGGGTCTGGTCGGTGACTCCGACAAGGTGGTCAAGGCGAAGGCGCTTGAGAACAACGTGATTGTCTACGAGCAGAAGGTCGATGAGAACCAGGAGCTTGTCTGGGCCGATGCGGACAAGAAGGTTCCGGTCTATGTGATGGACGAGCAGGGCCAGCCGAAGCCGAAGCTGGACAAGGACGGCAACAAGATCGCCGACCTCGACAAGGTTGATTTCGCGATGATCAAGTCGTGGGTCAAGCCCGAGCAGCTCAAGGGCTGGGCGATGGCCTGGCAGATCATCTTCCTGTGCTCGGCCGTTCCGGGTCTCATCCTCTTCCTCGGTGCCTTTGGCCTGAAGGAATCCCCGCGTTGGCTCTACAAGAACAACCGCAAGGCTGAGGCTCTGGCTTCGCTCGCCGCGAACAACGGCAACGAGAAGGCGAAAATCATCCTCGATGAGATGATTGCCGCGGACAAGGCGGCCGAAGAGGAGAAAGCCGCTGTCGCGGCGGCTTCCCAGGGCGATACGCTCTTCCAGCGCAAGTACGTCTATCCGTTCTGCCTGGCGGTCGTCATCCTTGCCTGCAACCAGACGACGGGCATCAACTCGGTCCTCAACTACACGGTCGACATCTTCAAGGCGACGGGTATGGAGGGCGTCTTCGCGAACTTCTCCGATCTCGCGATCAAGCTCGTGAACGTCTTCATGACGATCGTCGCCTGCGCGCTCGTGGACAAGAAGGGCCGCAAGTTCCTGCTGAAGCTCGGCACCTCGGGCATCATCCTCGGTCTCTGCGGCGTGGCGACGATGTTCCTTCTGATCACGAAGGGCGTTGTCACCGCCTCGATGACGACGGGCGTGATCTCGACGGCATTCTTCTTCATGTTCATCGCGTTCTACGCGGTCGGTCCGGGCGTCTGCGTCTGGCTCGCCTTGTCCGAGCTTATGCCGACCCGCATCCGTGCGACGGGCATGTCCATCGCGATGATCATCAACCAGGGTGTCTCCGCGACGATCGCGACGATCTTCCCGGCCTGGAAGGATGCCTGGGGCTTCCCGGCGGTCTTCTACACCCTGGCGGGCTTCACTGTGGTCTACTTCATCACCGCGGCGTTCTTCCTGCCCGAGACCAAGGGCAAGACGCTTGAGGAGATTGAGAAGTACTTCACCAAGAAATAATTGAAGTTCCGTTTCCTAGGTACAGGTACTTCGGTCGGGGTGCCGCAGATCGGCTGTGACTGTCCGGTCTGCACCTCGGCCGACCCGCGCGACAAGCGCCGCAGATGCGGCGCTTATGTCGTTTCCGGGGACGCGGCGTTTCTGATCGACACGCCGCCCGAGCTGCGGTTGGCGTGCGTCGAGTGCGGCGTCAAGAAGGTCGATGCGGTCCTCCTGACGCATGCGCACATGGATCATGTGGCGGCTTTCGATGACATCCGCCGCTTCAATACCCTGAACGGCACGAAGGTTCCGTGCTCGCCCGGCGAACCCGAATACCGCGGGTTGCCGTTCCGCATCGTCGGCAAGCCGCTGCCGTGCTATGCGTTGCCCGAGACGATTGGGACGATGCGCCAGATCTTCCCGTACATCTCCGCGGCGGGCGGGACGAACGGACTCTTCCGTCCGCAAATCGACTTCCTTGACAACACGCAGGCCTTTGCGCTTGGCAACCTGCGGGTCGAGGCGCTGCGGGTGGAGCATTCCTTCCCGTGTTGCGGCTACCTGTTGGAAGAGCGCGCGGGCGGACGCCTCGGGTACATCAGCGACTGTCATGAGATTTCCGACGCGGCGATTGAGAAGCTGAGGGGCGTGGACGTGATGGTCTTGAACTGCCTGCGCGTCCGCGAGCATCCGACGCATCTTTCCCTTGAGCGCGCGAAGGGCTATCTCGCACGAATCGCCCCGAAGAAGGCGTACCTGATCCACATGTGCCATGATTTCACCCATGTGCGCTGGTTGGAGATGCTGGCGGGGACGGAAATTGAGCCGGCCTATGACGGGCTGGAGCTTCAGGTGTGATATAATGTAGGGACTTTTCGAATGGAGGATCGGATGAAGAAGAACTTGTTGCTTGTCCTGACGCTGCTGACGACGTCGCTGTTCGCGGCGACGCCGACCGAGATCACGATCGATCTCAAGCTCGACGAGCTGGACTATGTCTCGGGCGAGCGCGTCCGTGGCGTCATCGACGTCAAGAACCTGGCGCCTGAGAAGGTGAGCGTCGGCTATCCGAGCTCGAAGGACCGTCTGTTCGTCGAGGTCTATCGGTCGTCCGACATGCTCCAGTTGGAGCGCACCAATGAGCGTCCGTTCGTCTCACCGTTCCGTGTCGACGCCAACGAGGGTCAGAAGCTCGAGGTCTTTCTCGCGTCCCACTATGCGCTTCAGACGCAGGGCCGCTACCTGGCCCGTCCGGTCCTGGTGCACCGCGGCATGCGCTTCGAAGGGCAGTACCGGGCTTTTGACATCGTGCCGGGCATGAAAATCACGAATGCCCTCCAGATGTTCAAGAACCACGAGGGCCTGACCCGCGAGTTCGAGCTCGTCCATTGGAGCCGCAAGGGCCGTGAGCACCTCTTCCTGACGGCGACGGACCGTGGTGCGAGCGAGCGCCGTTGGCGCGCGTTCGACGTCGGCGTCATGATGCGCATCACGAAGCCGATTATCTCCATCATGCCCGGCGGCGAGGTCATCGTGCTCCATCGCAGCGGGCCTGATTCCTTCATCCGCAGCGAGTTCTGGTCGTTGCCGGACGCGCTGGAGTTCCACGACCGCCAGCGTGTGCACGATCCCGAAACGGCGGCCCAGAGCAGCGTCCAGGAGATGTACAACAAGGGCGGCGGCGTGAAACCGGCGGACCGTCCCTGGTGGAAGTTCTGGTGACGTCGTTCGGTTTCATGGTATGAATATCCTTGGCATTGAGACGAGTTGTGACGAAACCGCGGCGGCGGTCGTCCGTGACGGACGCGAGGTCCTGGCGAACGTCGTCTACACGCAGATCCCTCTGCATCAGCCCTATGGCGGTGTCGTCCCGGAGATTGCCTCCCGCGCCCACATTGAGAAGATCACGGAGGTGATTCGTGCTTGTCTGGACCAGTTCAAGTCTGCGGCTCCGGACGGAAAAATCGATGCTGTTGCGGTGACTTACGGTGCGGGACTTTCACCTGCGCTGATCGTCGGACTCAACGCGGCGAAGGGGCTGGCGATGTCCCTGGGCGTCCCTCTGATCGGCATCAACCACATCGAGGCCCATCTGCATACGCCGTTTCTCTTCGATTCGGCCGACCTGTCCACGCCCGGCGCTTCGACGCTGCAGGACCCGCGTGAACTGAGTCCGGCCCTCGGCCTGGCGATTTCGGGCGGGCACACCAACTGGATCGACATTCCCGAGTACGGAACGTACGAGATCATCGGCCAGACCCTGGATGATGCGGCGGGCGAGGCCTTTGACAAGGCCGCAAAGCTGCTCGGGCTCGGCTATCCGGGCGGACCCAAGATCGACAAGATTGCCCGCGAGTATCTCGCCTCCACCTCACCCCAGTCCAACCCCACGGGCACCCTCACACCCCCACGCCCGCTCCCTCTCATTCCATTCCCGAAGGGGCATCCGCGGGAGGGCGTGACGGCCTTGGCCGGGCTTCCCGCCGAGTTGTGTGTGTCGTTTTCGGGGCTCAAGACGGCGCTTTTGCGTTATGTCCAGAAGGAACAGCCGGGCGAGGCTGAGATTCCCCGTGTTGTGGCGTCCTATCAGGAGGCGATTGTCCAGGCCGTGGCGGAACGGACGCGCAATGCGCTCAAGCGTCGCAACTACAAGGCGCTCATCTTGGGCGGCGGCGTCTCGCTCAACAGTCGTGTCCGCGCCGTTCTATCCGAGGTCTGTGCCCGCGCGAAGATTCCGCTTCTGATGGCCAAGCCGAAGTATTGCGGGGACAATGGTGCGATGATCGCGGGCCTGGCCTATTTTCGCCGCAACCTCGTCGGTGAAGAGGCGATGCGTCTGGATGTTCACCCGTCGCTCGAGGCGGGTGACTGACGCGTGGCCGGGGTCAGCTTTTCGTGCGCGAACCCGGCCTGGTTTCACCTCTTTTTAACACTTGCTTAATCGGTATTTTGATATAATATCCCATAATGAAAGTGTATGTTGCATTGGCGGGTTTTGCCTTCGCCATCTTGGCCTTTGCCGCGGTCTGGCTCGGGGGTCTGAACCAGGACGAGGGGTGGTATCTCTATGCCGCGCAACTGGTGGGTGAGGGCAAGATGCTCTACCGTGATTTCTTTTACACGCAGGGCCCGGCGATGCCGATCATTTACGCGCCGTTTGCCTGGGTCTGGCGTGGCGCGGGGCTTCTCGGCGCCCGTTTGTTGACCTGCGGTCTCGGCCTGCTTGCGATCCTGTTCGCTGCGTCGTTGGCGCGACTCCTCGTGCCGGAGGGGAAGCGTGCGTTGGCGGGCGTGATGACCTTCCTGTTGCTCGGGTGCAACCTCTACCACATCTACTACTCGTCGATTCCGAAGACCTACGCGCTGGCTTCGCTCTTCGTGATGATGGGCTATTATCTTCTCGCGTGTGCCTTCACCGAGCGCGGTCGGCGCTTCAGTGCGGTGTTGCTCTTTGTCAGCGGCTTGTCGCTCGCGTTCGCCGCGGGTACGCGCATCAGTCTCGGCCTTCTGCTGGCGGTTTGCGGTTTCGGTCTGTTGTTGGCGTTCCGTCGTTACGGCTGGAGCTTCTTCTGGTTCGGCCTGGGCGGGGCGTTGGGTCTGCTGGCGGTCTATGGTCCGTTCGTTTTCGATTCGCACGCCTTTGCGGGGCTTTGCGCGGCGCAGAAGTACCATGCCGCGCGCGGCGGGTTCGATCCGGTTTTCACGATCGGCAGCTTCAGCCGCCTCGTCCGGTGGTATCTGCCGATCTTCGTGTTGCTGGGGCTTGGCGTGTTCGGGCTCATCGTCTCCCGTCGCAAGTTGCGTGAGGCGGTCGGGCTTGTGCCGTGTCTGGCGCTGGTCGGCTTTCTGCTGGTTTTCGGCGTGCAGATGCTGGCGCCGTTCCCGTACGAGGACTATCAGGTTCCGGTGATGGGTCTGCT
>CALZAJ010000028.1 GCA_945613785.1 uncultured Verrucomicrobiota bacterium
TGGCCAGCACGACGGCGATCTGTCCGCGGCGCCCCTGCATCAGTGACCTCCGTCGAACATGTAAAAGGGATAATGGGATTCGCACTCGGCATGGCCCGAGGCCTCGTAGTCTTCCGTCGACAGATCCATGTCCACCTCGACGATCGGACTGACGCCGGATCCCGAACGGATGCCGATGTCCGTCGACGGCCAGTACTCGTATTCGAGAACGCCGTGCGCCAGACCTTCGTCTTCCGCAGAAAGATAGATGGGGACGCGCGAGACTTCGGAGAAGCCGCCCTCCTCGGGCCAGAGACGACGCCCGGCGACAGGAATCATCGCCACGCGAGCCGACTTCTCGCACATGAAATCATTGAAACCCACCGCCTTGGCACGGGCCGCACGGGCGGCCGCATGATCCAACAGCGTGCGGGCTTCGAGTTTACGCGAGATCTCGTAAACGCCAGTGAAGATCGCCATGATCAAGATCATGGCGATCAGAGTTTCGACCATTGCCTGGCCGCGACGCATCGGGCAGTTCCCCCGGACGCGAGAGCTTAGTTGCCGGCCTCTTCGATCTTGTCGCCGGCCTCTTCGAACTTTTCACCGACCTTACCGGAGAAAACCCTCACGACGGCGATCAGCGCAATGGCAATCAAGCTGATGATGAGGATGTACTCAACCATCGTCTGACCCTTTTTCATCTTCTTCATGGAACCTGCTCCTTTCATTCACGGATAATCCGAACCCACAAGACGCTCCGTTCGCACGACCGCCCGCTTCGTCGCCCCCAAGAGGTACGTCAACGAACCGATGACGACAAGAAGCGCAGTGAAGATGAGTACGTACTCAACCATCGTCTGACCTCTCCTGCCGCGGAACTTCATATCTGTATTATAGCACAAAAAAGGTGCGGGGAAAGAGTCCTTTGTTAAAATGGCGCAATTCAGGTCCGGCGTTCGCCGGCTGCATTCTCGGCGGCTTTGAGGACCTCGGCGGCAATGGTCTCGTTGACGCCGGCCGCGGCAGAGATGTCGGCGACGGTCGCGCGGGCGATGCCGTAGATTGACTTGAAGCGCTTTAGGAGTGCGACCTTCTTTGCCTCGCCGATGCCGGGAATCTCGTCCAGCACCGATTCGCGGATGGTCTTCTCGCGCAAGTTGCGGTGATAGGTGATTGCGAAACGATGCGCCTCGTCGCGCAGACGCGTGATGACCATCAGGGCCTGCGAGTCACGCGGCAGCCAGACGTCGGGTCGTCCGTCGTCAAGCACCAGCAGCTCCTGCTGCTTGGCGAGACCGACCGTCGGGATGTCGCCGACGCCGAGTTCCGCGAAGAGCGCCCGCGCCGCGCGCAGCTGGGTGATGCCACCGTCGCAGATGTAGAGATCGGCGCGCGGAGAAGTCTCCAGGAGCGTCGATTCGGGTCCGTAACGACGACGGACCACTTCGGCCATCGCCCGCGGATCGTCCGCGCCTTCGAAGGACTTGATCTTGAAATGGCGATAGTAGCGTCCGTCCGGCAAGCCGTCGCGGGCGACCACGAGCGACGCCACGTTGTGCGTGCCGAAGAGGTTCGAGATGTCGACGCATTCGATGATGTGCGGAGGTTCCTTGAGGCCAATCGCCGCCGCCAGCTCCTCACAGCCCTTCCAGGCGTCGGCCTGCCGCATCTCAGGCGACCGGCGGACGAAGTGGGCCTTGGTCATCTCCTTCAGGGCAAACAGCGTGTCCCTGAGACGCGCGGCCTTCTCGAAATCTCCCTTCGCAGCCGCCGCCTTCATCTCGCCCTCCACCTCGCTCAGGATGTCCGGTCGCTTGCCGTCCAGGAACTCGCACGCCTCGCGAAAGCGCGCGTGATACGCCTCGCGGGCGATTTTCCCGAGACACGGCGCGCTGCACGTGCGGATCACGTCCGCGAGACAGTGCCGGTGCGTCTCTTCGCACGGCGAAAGATCCTCACACTCACGGATGCCGAAACGCTTCTCGACGAAGTCCTTGGCCGCGCGCACGACAGGGCTCGAGGGGAACGGACCGAAATAACGCGCGCCGTCATCACGGACGATGCGCACGCACTGGAACCGCGGCCAGTCTGCCGTCGGATCCGCACGCAGGGCGAGATACCGCTTGTCGTCGCGCATCAGAATGTTGAAATGCGGCTTGTACTTCTTGATGAGCGAGGCCTCGGTCAGCAGCGACTCGGCCTCGTTGCGGACCGTCATGAACTCGAAGTCATAGACGGTATCAACCATCGACCGCACCTTCGGCGGATGCTTGGCGCCAGGACGGAAATAGCTGGAAACGCGCCGGCGCAGGTTCTTCGCCTTGCCGACGTAAATGATGACGCCCCGGCGATCTCGCATGAGATAACAGCCGGGGCGGTTCGGAACGGACTTCAACCGCTCTCGAATCAGGTCGG
The DNA here is from genome assembly GCA_945613785.1 of uncultured Verrucomicrobiota bacterium. Classification (GTDB taxonomy): domain Bacteria; phylum Verrucomicrobiota; class Kiritimatiellia; order RFP12; family UBA1067; genus UBA1067. The sequence continues at coordinate 2,398 of CALZAJ010000028.1, forward strand.
TCACGCTTCGACCTGCTTGGGTTCCTCCTTCGAAGGAAGCTCGTCTTCCTTCTCGCCTTCCTTCAGGCCCTTCGAGAATTCCCCCTTCGCCTTGCCGAGCGCACGGGCGAGTTCGGGAATCTTCTTACCACCGAAAAGAAGCGCAATCACGATAATGCAGATCACAATCTGCCAGGGTCCAGCCATAAAACCAAGTATCATTTTCTTATCTCCTTGTTCCGATTCGAATAGAATACCTTATTTCCCCGCAGAAAGCAAGTCAGACCGTCCAATGGACCTCGGAATCGTCACGGAATCCGTACGGATGCCCGGAACGGACGCCGAGAGCTTCAACGGCAAACCCGACCCTCCGTCACGACGGACCACCACCGCGGCACGTCCGTAGTAAAGCGGATGTGAGGCCGTCTGTGCAAAGGAGTCCATGCCTCCCGTCGATCCGTTGCCGACGGCCAAGATCTCACCCGGTCCCTCCAAGGTGAACTTGACGCGGTCCTGTGCGAGCGGCAGGACCGTGCCGTACTCGTCGACGAGCTCGACCTTGACGAAGAGGATGTCACCATCCGCCAGCGACGGCTTCTCAGGCGTCAACTTCACCGAGAAGGCCTTGTAGGCCGTCTTGCGGACGGCTTCGCCGAGATGATGTCCGCCCTTCGAGACGATGACCTTCAGCTCGCCTGCCTCGTAAGGGACGTCCCAGACCAGTCGATAGCGCTTCGTGACCTCATAATAGGCGGGATCGTCCTTCCCGACGATCTTCGGCAGCTCGGTCGTCTTCTTCTGGACGCCCATCGACTCGCCGTTCAGGAAGAGCTCGGCCTCATCGCCGCTCGTGTAACAGACGACCTTGACCGGTTCGCCCTCCTGACCGTCCCAGTTCCAGTGCGGCAGGAGATGAATCGTCATGTCCCGCTCGTTCCAGACAGAACGATAGAGGTAATAACGGTCCTTCGGCATCCCCATCAGATCGCAAATGCCGAAGAAGGAGCTGCGGTTCGACTTGACCTCGGGACACGGTTCGCCCAGGTAGTCGACGCCCGTCCAGACGAATTCGCCAGCACAGTAGCGATCACGCGCCATGCGTCCGAACTCGACATCCGGGATGTCCGCCCAGACGGCACACGCGCGATCATAAGCCGTGACAGCGGTCTTGCCCTTGCCGCCGGCGTCGCCTGGCTTCTCCGGGAACGGCAGCTCGAAGTGTCCCCAGCTCGAGAAGGCGCTGGCGGATTCCGAATAGACGACGGGCTTCGTCGGATATTTCGCACGCATCGCATTGTACTGCTCGCCGTAATTCCAGCCCGTGAGATCGAGGGCCTCGTAGTCACCGCGGGCGATCGCCTGCTGATGGCAGCAGCCCATGCCGACGGGACGCGTCGTGTCTTCGGAACGAACGGCCTCACGGAACCGACGGCAGCGTTCGGCGGTGGTCCCCTGCGGATACGTCTCGTCAGCGGGCTTGATCTCGTTGCCGAGGGACCACACGACGACACACGGATGGTTGCGGTCACGGCGGACGAACTGCTTGAGGTTGCGCGTCACGACCTCCTCGAGATCCTCACCCTCGACAATGCCGGCCGTCGCGTCCCACTTGTCGAAGCATTCGTCCCAGACGACGAAGCCCATCTCGTCACAGAGATCCAGGAGCTGTGGGTCGCAGATGTTGTGCGAGGTGCGGATGGCGTTCACGCCCATGTCCTTCATCAGCTCCAGCTGACGCCTCATCGCCGTACGGTTGAAGGCCATGCCCAGGGGACCGAGGTCCGAATGCAGATTGACGCCCTTCAGCTGCAGACGCTTCCCGTTCAAGTGAAAACCGTCGTCTGCCGTGAACTCCGCCGTACGGATGCCAAACCTGTACGTGCGACCGCAGACCGTATACGGATAGAGCTTCGGGTTCTCGGGACTCCATAGCTGCGGATAACGGATGTCGAGCGTCTCCACGACGTTCGTGCCCGGCTTCGCGTATTCGATGCGGACCTTGGCCAGCTCTTCGGTGAGCTCGGGCACCGTGATCTTGAGCGACCCGTAGACGAGCCGTTCCTGCGCATCGTCGATGATCACCGTCACATCACGGAAGATGCCGGCGCCCGGATACCAGCGGCTTCTCAACTTCGAGGTGTCGACCTTCACGACGAGATCGTTGTCCTCCCCGAACTTGACCTTGTCGGACACGTCGATCTCGAAGCTCGCATAACCGTAGTCCCAACCCCCGACCTTCTCGCCGTTGAGGTAGACCTCGGGACGCGACATGACGCCATTGAAGCGGATGCCGACGTACGAGCCCTCCTCGGACGCGGGAAGCCGCAACGGACGGCGATAGTAGCCGACGCCGCGCCACGGAAGCTTGCCGGTTTCGCCCGACGCGCAGGCGGACGAGAACGGACCCTCAATGGCCCAGTCATGCGGAATCCGGACGCTCTTCCAGACGAGGTTGGTGGAATCGAACGAGGGCACCTCGGGAGGCGCGGCCTGGGTCTCGGGACTGGTGTCCTTCCAGACCTGCGCGAACTGCCAGGTGTCATAGATCACGGTCTCGCCCGCACGCGGATTGTCGGGATGAAGGACGCGGCGCACCTGTTCCTCGACAACGGCCTTCGTCTTTCGGTCGGGCGCGACGACATAGCCGCGCAACGTGTAGGGCATCCAGCCCTCGAGCCAGCTCTTGTCGCGGAAGGCGAGATCAAAGAGCGCGGGATCCGGCAGGACGTCGTCGGACGTCCCGGAAAGTCCGTCAGGACCGGCGGAGTAAAGCGTCGGATTCTCGGCCTCCCCGTTGTAGACGTAGACGTAGTCGTGATGCCACGGATCCTTTACGACCTGGCGGATGTAGGGTCCGTCCCAACCGAGCTTGGTGACTTTCGTCGACGCGAGCTGCTGGAGTCCCTCCTCTGTCGTCGGATACATGCCGACATGGTAGCGGTAACGACCGAGCGCGGTCGCAAGGGCGTTGATGGACTTGCGGACGTCAATCTGCGCCTTCGTCGGCTGCGGCGGACGCCCTGGACCCATCTTGGCGATGATCATGGACCCGAGCATAAGGAGTCCGATGATGACAACCGCATAGAACATCATCCCCTTCTTCATCACCGGGGCGCCGGCACGGACGATCTCGGCCCGCTTGCGCTCGTATTCGCGGTGGATGTTCTTGATCGCGGTCGCCTTCTTTTGACGTTGGGCCGACGTGTCCTTCTTGATCGGGAACTTCTTCCGAAGACTGCTGTAGTCTGTCATGGCGTCACCTCCGAAATCAGGTAATGGTCTCGAGGACAAGGCCCTTGGCCTCCGGCGGAACCGCGCCGATGGTGAAGGCCTTGAAGAGATCGGCTGCGCACTTCTCAAGTCCCTCCGGATCGCCGGACTTCTCAAGCGTCGCCAGCGGCGCACCGACCGCGACCTTGTCACCGATCTGCACGGCGAGCGTGACGCCCGCCAACGGATCGATGCGATCGGCCGCCGTCAGACGTCCCGCACCCAGCGCCAACGCGGCGCGAGCGACCTTCTCGGCATCGATGGCCGTCACATAGCCCGAACGCATCGCCTGGATCTTGAACTTGAAGGTCGGCTTCGCCCTGAGCGCCGCGAACTTGGCGAGGTCGCCGCCCTGGGCCTTCACCATCGACTCGAACTTCGCCTTCGCCGACCCGTCCTCCAGCTTGGCGCGGCAGAGGTCGCGCGCGGCCGCAATGGGCGTCCCGAGCGAAAGCGAGACCATGTAGGCGGCGAGTTCGAGACAGAGGTCGACATCGCGTCCACCGCGTTCGCCCGACAGCAGGACCAGCGCTTCGGCGACTTCGTTGGCATTGCCGACGGCATACCCGAGCGGCGCATTCATATCCGTCACCAGCGCGGCCGCCTTACGCCCCGCCGCCTTCGCGCCATTCACCAGCGCCGTCGCCAACGCCCGCGCCTCCTCCGGCGTCTTCATGAACGCACCCAGGCCGCACTTGACGTCGAACACGAGCGTGCCGGCGCCTTCGGCCAGCTTCTTGGAAAGGATGGAGCCGACGATCAGCGGAATCGAAGCGACTGTGCCGGTCACATCGCGGAGCGCATAGAGCTTCTTGTCCGCCGGCGTGATCTCCGCGGTCTGGACGGTCATCGACACGCCCGTGGTGGCCACGACCTTCTGGAAGTCGTCGAGCGAAAGGGACGCGTTGTAGCCGGGAATGGTCTCCAGCTTGTCCGCCGTGCCGCCGGTGATGCCGAGGCCACGTCCGGTCAACGAGGGCACATTCACGCCGCAGGCCGCGACGAGCGGCTGGATGACGAGCGAAAGCTTGTCGCCGACGCCGCCCGTCGAATGCTTGTCGGCCGTCGCAAAGGGCCAATCGAGACAGCGTCCGGACTTCATCATCGCGTCGGTGAGATCCGCCGTCTCACGCTCGGTCATGCCCCGACAGCAGATGGCCATTGCCAGCGCGCTCATCTGGTAGTCCGGAATCTCACCCTTGGTGAAACCCTCGATGAACTCACGGATCTCAGCGGAACCCAACGCATGGCCTTCACGTTTCTTATCGAGAATCAGCTTGGCAATCATCCGTCACCCTCCATTCCGCATTTGCATTTTACATTCAACGTTCTTCACTCTCCATTCGCGTATCTTTCCGACGCCAATAGGAAAGGTATTCGATGTTTCCCATCTCCTTGCCCTTGATCGGAGACTCCTCGAGTCCGAGCAGCTCGAGTCCAAGCTCCTCGGTGGCGAAGCGCACAATCTCGTCGCGGGCGGCGAGCCGGAGCCGCTCGTCTCGGACGAGTCCGCCCGGCGCATTGCCCTTGCCGACCTCGAACTGTGGCTTGATGAGCGCGACGATCTCGCCGCCCTCCGTCAGCACGTCGCAGATCGGCGGCAGGATGAGCTTGAGGGAAATGAAAGAGACATCGGTCACGGCCAGCGTCGGGACGGCCGGCAGATCCTCGGGTTTCATGAAGCGCGCGTTGTAGTTCTCATGCACCCACACGCGCGGATCGGTCCGCAACTTGTACGCGAGCTGATTCGTGCCGACATCGACGGCGAGGACGCGAGCCGCCCCGTGCTGCAACAGGCAGTCCGTGAAACCGCCCGTGGACGACCCGACGTCGATGCAGACCTTGCCTTCGGCCGACAAGGACGGGAACTTCTCAAAGGCCCCCTGCATCTTCTCTCCACCGCGAGAGACGAAGCGCGGAGGCGCTTCGACCTCGACTTCCGCCGACTCGTCAAGCGACCGAGAGGCCTTGTATTCCGTCTGTCCAGCGACGCGGACCTTTCCTTCCATCACCAGCGCCTGGGCCTGGGTCCGACTTGCGGCCAGGCCCTTCTCGACCAACAGGATGTCCAGGCGCTTCTTCACGTCATTTCAAGATGCCAGGGGTCCCGAGGAACGTGAACTTGCGGATCTCGGCGCGCGGGAACGTGCGCTCGACGCCCATGGAGACCTCGATGGTCACGTACTCCGCGCCGTTGTTGATGAGCACGCCCGTGTGGATGCCCGTATCCGTCTCGATTTCGATATCCGGAATGAAGACGCGCTTCAGCTGAACGTTCACCTGCGTCGACTTCGAGGACTCCGTCGTCACATGCTTGGTCGCTTCCGCATACCCCTTCGCGCGCACCGTCACCGTATGCTCGCCCTCGGCAATGCCGTCGACACGCAGGACGTCGCTGGCCTTGGCCTTCGGATCCTCGGACTTGGTCGTGCCACAGGTGCGTCCGTCAACCACCACGACAGCCCCGACGGGGATCGTGCGGACCTCCAGCCAGCCCAGCGTGCTCTCGAGACGGAACTCCTCGCTGACGGCCGCGCCGAAGCCGACCGTCACTTCGCGTTCGACCGTGCCGAAGTTGTCCATCTCGGCACGGACCTTGTAGGTTCCCGGCGCGAGATTGGCGATCTTCATGGCACCCTTGCCGCGGAACTCGCCGTTCAGGTAGAAGCGCGCGCCTTCCGGCACGGAAGAGACCGCGATCGAACCGGGAATGCCCTCCATCTTCACGAAGAGGTTCTGGCTGTCGCCAGCCGAGAGCGAAAGCTCGCGAGACTCGTCCTTGTAACCCGGGCGCCGCAGCGTCACGGTCGCACGCCCCTTCGGGATGTCACGGACCGTCAACGGCGTCTTGCCGCGCGTAATGCCGTTCACGATCACTTCCGCGTCGGTCGGATCCGTCGTGATCTGCACGATGCCCGAGTCCAGGATCAGGACTTCATGCTTGACGAGCGGCGTGCGCCCGACCGGCTTCACCTCGAGCGTGCGCGGCTGGAAACCGGGCTTCTGCAGCAACAGACGATAGGTGGTGCCGGCCTCCAGCTTCGTCAGAAGCCGCGGCGTTTCGCCCAGGGAGCGTCCGTCCAAGGAAATGTTGCACCCGGCAGGCTCGGTCGTGACGAGCACCAGGCCCCTGATCGGCGCCAGCACGGCGTTCTGGGTGAGATAGGCGCCCTCGGACAGATTGAAGAACTGATCTTCGGGATCGTGGTTCTTCAGCTCGAAACGGACGTGATGGGACGCGCCCGACTTCAGGTCGAAGAGCGTCAGCGGCGTGACGCCGCGCGTCGAACCGTCGACAATGACACTCGCGCCCTCGGGCTGCGAGGTGAAGTCCACGCGGCTCGAACGTGTCGCGTCCGCCGCAAAGGCCGCGACGGAGGCCGCCAGGAGCATCCAGGAAATGAACTTCTTCATTAGCGATTCCCTCCCTTCTTCCCGCTTTCGTTCTTGATGCGGGTTTCGACGTCGATCAATTTGGAATTCGCCTCGGCATGACGCGGATCAGACTTCTCGGGCACGAGGTCGCACAGCACGCGGAGCTCTTCCTTCGCCGTCTCCCATTCGCCGAGGTTGATCGCGCGGTCCGCGCGGAAACGCTGTTCCTTGTAGCGGTTGTCGAGCTCGGTGATCGCCTTGCGGAGCTTGTCCTTCAAGTTCGGATAGTTCGTCGGCTTCGGGTTCACCGTCTCAAGATAGAAGACCGCTTCCTGATAGGCCTTCACCGCATTGGCGAGGTTTCCGTATTCGACCTCACGCTCCTCCCACTTGCCGTCGGCGATCTTCTCGCTCTCGGCGCTGAGCTCGATCAGCTTGTCACGCGAATACTGGAGCGCCCAGATGCCGAGTTCGTTCCGCGAGAACGTCTCAAGGGCCTCGCGGACGTTCATGAACGCCTCGGGCTCGAAGACGTTGTCGACCACGACCTTCTTGACCTTGCCGTCGCGGACCAGGCGGATACACCAGCGCTTGAGGGCGTTCTCCGTCTCGGCGTCCTGTCCGACGTATTCCTCGTCCAGCTCGTTCCAACCCGCGGATTCGAAAATCTCCTGGATACGAGCCAGCGCGGTCTCGCTGAGCTTCGCCGACTTGTCGACGTGACGGTTCTCGCCCGGCACGTCATCGTAGATGACGCGCAGAACGCCCGCGGCGTCCACCGTCATCTGGTAACGGAAGATACGCGCGGCATCCGCCTCGACCTTCTCATAGAAAAGCGACGTCAGATCGCCGGCCTTCGCGACCACCGACGGGTCGACGGAGGGACGGTTGGAGGGACGCTTGCCGCCCGGGGCCATCAGGATCACCACGATGGCCGAAAGGACGGACAGTGCGGCGACGGCCCAGAGGACATTGGCGAGCGGCGAACGCTTCGTCGCCGACGCGACACCGGTCGCCGGCGTACCGCCGGCCGCGACCACGGGCTTCGCACCGAGACCGAGGTCGACCGCGGAACCGACCGCCGAAACGGACGCCGCAGGCGGCGGCAGCTCGCCTTCGGCCACGATGCAGATCCTGACGCCGCCGGCCTCGACGATATCGCCGGGCTTCAGGGGCTTGGGATCGGCCGCGAGCTGGACGCTGTTCACGTAGGTGCCGTTCGCACTTGCAAGGTCGACGACGCGAATCCCCTCCGCACCGTCCGGTTCGAACAGGCAGTGGTTGCGCGAGAGTTCCTCATCGGCGACGTGAAGATCGTTCGAGGACGAACGGCCCAAGCGCAGTCCGGCCTCGGTGACCGTGTAGCGCTTGCCCTTCAGTTCTCCGGTTTCAATCAGCAGTTCGGGGCGCTTCGCCATCAGAACATTCCTTTCATTGCCTGCGCCAGGACAGGACCCAGCAAGATGATGAACACAGCAGGGAAAATGCAAAGCATCAACGGACCGAGCATCTTCGTCGGCGCTTCGTTGGCGAGCTTCTCCGCACGGTCAAACCGACGGCTGCGGAGCTGCTCGGACTGGATGCGGAGAATGGAACCGATCGACACACCCAGCTCGTCCGCCTGAATGAGCGCGTTGGCGACCGACTTGAGATCCGGCTGACCACAGCGTTTCGCCATGTTCCGGAGCGCCTCCTTGCGCGAAGAGCCGACCTGGATCTCCTTCGTCATGCGCAGAAGCTCCTCGTTCAAGGCATCCATCCGACGCGAGGCACAGTTACGCTGCAGGGCGCTGATGAAGTCCATGCCCGCCTCCACGGACAGCGTCAGGATGTCCAACACGAACGGCAACGCCTTCATGATCGCCAGATGCCGCTTCTTCACCGCACCCTTGAGCCACATCATCGGCTGCAAGGCGAAGAGGATCACGCCCAACAGGCAAAGCTCGAGACGCGAACTCGTGAAGAGGGAATCGGGAATGACCGCACCCGCGAGGAAAATGACGACACACCAGAGTGCGCCCATCACCACCGGCGTCAGGATCTTCAAGGCGACGAACTCGCGACCGTTCACCAGGCCCTCGTAACCACCCGCCACCAGCAGGGCTTCGGATGCCGCAACGTCCTTGGCGAACATTGGCCTGGAGACGAGTCCGTCCAGATTCCCCACAAACGGCAGCAGCATCTTGAATGCGAGAGGGAAGGACCGCTCCTGACGACGGCCGTCCGCGAGCGTCACGTAGGTGACCTCCTTCGCGACGGACGCCGCATACCACGCCAAGCCAGCACCCGCCAGACCCCAGCTCAGCATCAGACCGATCTCAAGTGGATTCACGTTTCGCCCACTCCCTCCATTCTACATTTTCCATTTTCCATTTGCCTCACGTCGCCGGCGTTCCCGCCCCGGCCGGCGCCAGCGGCGAAAGGATGCCGCCGCACGTACCGGGCTCACCCGCGTACAGGATCATGCCTTCCGACACGCCCACGCTCATCTTGCGCGGCGCGAGGTTGGCGACGAAGACCACTTCCTTGCCAACGAGCGCCGCCGGGTCAGGATACGCCCCGCGGATGCCCGAGAAGATCGTGCGCTTGCCGAGCGAACCCGCGTCGAGGACAAACTTCAGGAGCTTCGCACTCTTCGGGACGATCTCGCAGCTCTCGACCACGCCCACGCGGAGATCAAGCTTCTCGAAGTCGCCGAAGGCGATCTCGGACTTCAGAGGCACGGCAGCCGTGGCCGGCGCGGCCGCAGGGGCCTTGTCCTTGTTCTTGCTCGCGCGGCTTTCGTGCGCGACCTCGCCGGAGTCAGCGGGCTTCACCGTCGCCGCGGCGACCATCGCCTCGACCTGCTTCGCGTCGATGCGCGTGGCGAGGTACTCGTACTCGACTCCCAGGTCCAGTCCGTCTCGGCGAAAAGCTTCATCGCCTTGTCGGCATAGACGGGGAGGATGGGCTTCAGGTAGATCGCGAGGATGCGGAACGCGTTGAGCGCGACCGTGAGGACCGTGCGCGCCGCCTCGACGTCCGTCTTGATGAGCTTCCACGGCTCCTTGCGGTCGAAGTACTCGTTCGCGAGGTCGGCGCAACGGCAGATCTCGACGACGACCTGGTTGAAGCGACGGTCCTCGTAGAACTTCGCGATCGTCTCGGACGCGGCGCGGCACTTCTCCAGAAGCTCCCGGCCTTCGGCATCGACCGCACCAAGCTTGCCGTCCGACTTCTTCTGCAGCATCTGGGCGCTGCGCGAGGCGATGTTGGTGATCTTGCCGACGAGGTCGGAGTTGACGCGCTGGACGAAGTCCGTAAGATTGAGGTCCATGTCGTCCGTCGTCCCGCCGAGCTTCGCCGCATAGTAGTAGCGGA
>CALZAJ010000029.1 GCA_945613785.1 uncultured Verrucomicrobiota bacterium
GGATTCGGACTGACGTCAAGATCGAGATCCCTGAGACGGAGGAACGCGGGATTGCCCGCAAAGACGCCCTTCACCGTCTGACGATAGGCGCCGTCCATTACCGCGAGTACGGCAGAGGAGACGATCTTCACAGGCGCCGTGAGGGCGACGTCCTTCGTGCCGTCCGCCGAGGCCTCGTCAACGTAGACCACGCTGACCACCTCACCGCCCTGAACGGTCAGGACGCCGTCCTCCGGCTTGGAGGGACTGGACGTGGTCGGCACGGACGCCAACGCGGAAATTCCGTCCGTCCCGAACGGCGCGAGCTCAAGCGTCTCATAGTCACCAGACGCGGCCTTCGCGACCGCTTTCATCTTCTTGCCGAGCGCCGCGGACACTGCGATGTCACGGTCATCGACGCAAACATAGAGCCGCTGTCCCGCCTCGGCCGTGACCGGGGCATTGACGGTGACGCGCTTCGGCGTCGCATCCGTCTGGTCGACATCCTTACCGACCGTCTTCTCAACCGGCTTCGGAACGGCCGTGCCGACGCGACGGAAGGCCTCCTGCGCACGGACCCAGCGCTTCGCCTTGAAGTGAATCTGCCCGATTTCAAACCAGGCGTCGTTCGCGAACAGGGAGTCTGGAAAATCCGTCGTGATGCGGCGCAACAACATCGAGGCCTCGCTGTCGCGTGCGGCGGCAAGCTGCACCTTCGCCTGAATGAGATAAGACTCGGCCTTGACGTCGGTCAGCGGCGAATCCGTCGCCTTGCGGAGAACCACCAGGGCCTCGTCATTGCGCCCCTTCGCCGCATGCGCACGTCCGAGCTCAAGCCAGGCGTTAAACCGCAACTGCGAATTCGGGAACATCTTCGGAATCGCCTCGAGCATGCCGAGCGCACGTTCCTCTTCGCCGTCCTGCAAAGTCGTCAGCGCCTGCTGGATCATGCGCTTGGCACGGGCATCCGCCTGCTTCGCGGCACGGTCACCCGCCGCAGCCGAAGCCGCCGCCTTGTCCGTCTTCGCCTGATCCGCGGCCAGCACCGGCATCGTCGCCAGTCCCGCCAGCATCAGCAATGTTGCAGCTTTATTCATATGATCTCTCCTCTTCCAAAACACAAGACTCAAACGTATCCAAACCCTCACCCCTTCCTCAGTGCACGTCGTTCAGCACCGCACCTCCCGTGCCGATACCGAACGCCTCAAGCCGCTGGTGCGCCTGCGAAGCGGCGCCGGCCTTCTTCCATTCGGCATGCGCGAGAATGCGGCGATAGCAGCCGATCGCATTCTTCTTGTCGCCGTCGTCACGATACCAGTCGCCCTTGCGGAGCATCGCGTTCGGCGCATCGTTCGGGAACATGCTGCAGATCTCGTCAAGGACCGCCTGGGCCTTGGGCTTGCGGCCAGCCGCCCGATGGCAGTCGGCGACGGACCACAAGGTCGCCGGCGGCTGAGGGGCCTCCTCATAGAGCTTGATCGCGCCGTCGTAGTCCTTGAGCAGTTCCTGACAGCACTTGGCGTGATTGCGCTTCGCGCTGTCCGCGACCGACGGATCCGGCATGGCCTCGATCGGCTTGAGACACTCGACGATGTAGTTGCCGTCCCGCGCCGTCCAGCCGATTTCGGCGCCCGTCCATGCACGCTTGACCGGATCCTGGATGAGATCCAGGAAAAGCTTCGCCTCGGTGATGCGCTTCATCTCGCGGAGCTTGCGGATGAAGGCCACGGCGCGGTCGCTCTGCAGCTGCTTGTCCGCAACCTTACGGACCTCGCCGCCAACCTTATTGATCATCTTGTCGGCAGACTTCGGCACAAGCGCAACCGTCGCGTCGAACTGCGTCATCAGGAACTCCCATTCGGAGCCCGCCGCCTTGTACACCGCTTCGGCCTGGGTCTCGAATGCCTTCGTCAGCTTCACGAGATAGACGATCTCGGCGCCGCGGACGTCCTTCGCCTTGCCCTTGTGGCTCTTGAAGTACGTATGCGGAAGCTTCTCGTCGTGCCAGACGGTCCACCACAGGCTGTTGCGCCAGTTGCGGATCTCCTCCACGCCCTTCTTCGGGTTGTCCGCGAAACGGGTCGCGAGGTCCGTCAGCTTGGCCGCCGGGTCGGACAGGCTCTCGATCGTCGAGAGATTGCGCTTCGCGCTGTCCCACTCCGCGCGATTGGCATCACGCTTGAGCTCGGTCACGACCTGCCACTCCTGCATCGCCTCCTTGAGCTTGCCGGCCTGGAGCTGGTTCCAGGCCAGACGATTGTGCGCAGCGTAGGCGAGCGGATGAGACGCGAACTGCTCGTTGTCCACCAGCTCACGGTAGTCGGCCATCGCCTTCTGAACCTGTCCGTTCGCCCCCTGGGCCGCACCACGGAAGAAGAGCGACGCACAGGACGCCTTCGAATCGGGATAGAGTTCGATCGTCTCGGAGTAGAGTTCGATCGCCTTGAAAGAGTCCTTCGCCTTGTTCAGCGAGTAGGCCTGGAAGAACGAGGCCCACGCCAGCGCCTCCTCGGGCGCCGTCGTGATGAATTCGGTGTTGAACCGCTTCCACTCGTTCGCCGCGGCACGCGCACTGCCGCCGTCCAGCTGCTTGAGCGCGCGCTCCGCACACGTGCGTTCACTCATCGACATCTTCTTGAGGACCTCGGCCGGCACGTTCACGTACCAGTCGCCGATACGCTCCGCCGCCATCGCCGCGGCGCACGCGAAAACGCCAATCGCCAGAAACTTCGTCTTCATTCGACTACCTTTCCCTCTCGCCCGGAATGACATTTACTGAGCCACTTCCTCGAAGGCCGCCGCCTCCTGCAGGAGCATGCCGCGGGCGTAGCGCGCCCACTTCGACTCCGGATATTCGAACGTCGTGCGCTTGAGATAGATGTACGCGTTCGGATAATCCTTCAGACGGAAGCTGACGTCGCCGGCCCAGTAGAGACCCTGCGCGAGAAGCTCCTTGTTCTGGATGTCCTTGTAGTTGTCGACCAGCGAGACGAAACTCGAAACGGCATCCTTGTAGGCATCGGCGATCATCGCCGCCTTGCCGCGGGCATTCTTCTTGTCCTCCGCAAGCGTCTCGGCCTGCTTGACGAGGCACTGGCCGCCCATGAAGAGCGCGTTCGGCGCCTGCGGATGGGCCGGGAAGCGGTTACGGAAGGACGTGTAGATCTTGCTGGCGATGTCGTAGCGCTGCTCCTTCGAGTAGTAGTACGACGCCAGACGGACGGATGCATCGCCCACCAGCGGAGAATCCGGGAAGAGGTAGGTCATCTTCACGTATTCCTCACCGGCACGCGCGAAGTCTCCGAGACGTTCGAGACAGAGAGCCTTGTGATACTGGCTGCGGGCGGCGTATTCGCCCTCCGGGCAGGCGGAGAGGATCGAAGAGAACCGCGCGGCCGCCTCACGAAAGAGCGGATCGGCCTTGTCGGGCTCGTTCGAGAGATCCTCGCCGTCCTTCTCGCGCTGCTTGCGCGCCTGGCGCTCCTCCTCTGCGAGCTGCTCGTAAAGGTTCGCCAGGAGGAACTCGCCCTCGGCCGCATGCGACGTGTTCGGATAGTCGCGAAGCGCAGCCTCGAGGATCTTGCGTCCGTCGGCAATCGCGCCCGCGGACTTCTCCGTGTTCTTCAACTTGCGGAAGTCCTTCGCCATCTCGAAGAGACACTCGGCGAGACGGAACTGCACGAGCACCGCCTGATCGGCGTCACGGAAGCGCTTGGAGTAGGAGCGGACCGTTCCGTCGGAGCCCGGGCGGACATGGCCGACGACCGTGCGGACGCCCGCCGTGCCCGTGAGGCCGACAAGCTCATCCTCATAGGTGAAGGTCAGCTCATCACCATAGGAAGACGGGAAGAACGTGGAGGTCTCCTCTTCAGACTCCTCTTCGCCGTCGTCAGCGGACGCTGCCTCCGCGACTTGGGCCGGCTGGGCCGGCTGCGCGCCCGCCGCAGGCGCGGGCTCCTCGGTTTCGATCGACGGCGTCAGCGGACAGGTGAAGACGCCGCTGCGGGGCATCGTCTCGCGGAGGGTCAGTTCACGCAGGACGCCTCTCTTCGAGGAGACCTTGACCGTGACCTCGTCCTGCTCGTCCGTCGTGTCGCGATCAGGATCGATGACCATCAGGTGGAAGGACTCACCGAGATGGACCGCCGGGTTGTTCGCCTCGTAAGTGGCGTCCGCCAGACCGATCCAAGCCGTCGTACCGATCTTCGCCTTCGCTTCACCCAAGGTCTCGCCGGCTTCGTCCATGTAACGGACGATCAGTTCGTCGCCGGCCTTGAGATCGATCGGCTCGGGCTGGTCCTCGTCATAGCTACTGTCCTCGTCGTCCGCCTCGGCCGCACGTTCTTCGGCCGCGGACGAATAGAGGTCGATTACGCCGTAGAGGGTGTCAGGAAGCTTCTTCTTCGCCAGACTCAGCACGCTCGTGGCGGTCTTGATCTTGGTCGTCGAGTTCGGCATCGTCAGACGCAGCGTGCGCTCGCTCCACTCGACGTCGCGCCCCTCGGCTTCGGCTGCGTCAAGCTCGCTCTTCGTCGCGATCTTCACCGTGACGGTGCTACCCGCGTGACGGATCAGCGTCGGCGCGTAGAAGCTGACCGGGATCTCGGTCTCAGGCGTGACGAGCGGCAGAGCCGGCCCCTCTCCCTCGGTCGAGAACTGACCGTAGTAGCTCGTGCGCCAGACCTCGGTCGCAGCGGCGGAGTCGTTACGACGGCGAATCGTGAGGAGCTTGACGTGTCCTTCAGGGGACTTGTCGGGTCCGCGCTCACCCCACGTGTTGCCCAGCATCAGCTTGTTCTCGTCGTTCGGCAGCGCGGCCAGGGACGCCTTGCGGATGGTTGGGATGCCAGGATCCGTATTGTCTTCGTCCTTATAGGCCGCCACCAGCCCTTCGCCTTCCTTCAGCTCAATCGTCCCCTCGGGGAGCTTCGACCCGTCGGACGTCGGTTCTGCCGTACGGATCTGCGCGTAGAAGACGCCAGACGCGCGCGGATCAACCGTGACGCTGCCGTCCTTCTCCTCCTGCCCACGTTCGCTGGCATACACGATGATCTTCTTGCCCGACGTCGCCTCGACGACGATCTTGACCTTGTCGATGCCCTTGGTGATGTCGAGGTCCTGGTCCGTGACCTTCACGAAGACCGTGTCTCCGGGAGCGATACGGTAGGCCGGGAACATCTGGGATTCCATCTTGCCGTTGCGCGTCTCGACGAGCTCTTCGCAGAGGAACTCGATCTCGCCGTTGAAGAAGGCCGAGCCGATCTGCTTTTCGACCGCACGCGAGCGACCGGACGAGGTCACATTGTCCTCGTAGGTGACGGTGATCGTATCGCCCGGCGCGACTTCGAGCGTGTTGTTGCCGAGCGCCTCGGTGTAGTCGTGCTCGACCGGGATGATCTGCTTGCCACCCTTCTCCGTCACGAAGAGCTTCGAGGCCGAGACAGACTTGCCGGTGAAGTCAGAGAACTCCCAGCGCAGCGTCCTCAGGCGCTCGGGTTCGGTGAACTGCGCGGAATAGCCCGTCTTGCTGCGGACGATCTTGCACTTGTCGGTCAGACGCGCGAGAAGCTCGGGGTGCTCCTTCTCGTCCGTCCAGTCCTCGGGCAGGGAAACGAGTTCGCCGCTGTCCTTCTCATCGCAGATCTCAAAGGAGTCCGTCGCACGGACGGTCGTCGCGAAGATTTCGAAGTCATGGATGCCCTTGTCGACGAGGACGGTGCGCGGACGCGTCTTGGCCGCCTGGTCCCACTCGCTGAAGCCGCCGAGCACGCGGGTGCCGTCGATGAAGAACTCCATCGTCATCCTACGAAGAGTGTCCTTCTCGTTCTTCGTGTCCGGCGTAATCGGCTTGATGCGCAGCTTCAGGAGCGTGTCCTCCGGAACGTAAACCGTGCCGCGCACGAGGTGCCTCATGCCATTGTGGCCGCCGAGCGTGCGATGGACGCCCCACTTCTCGACCGCGAACGGCGTGACGATCTTCTTCGAGAGCTCACGCATGAAGTCCGTCCGGTTGCGGGCACCCGACGCCGTCGACAGCATGTGGATGCCCTTGCGCGTCTCGGCGCTTTCCGTCGGATATGTGCCAAGAAGCATCTCCTCGCCGTAGAGCGTGCCGAAGAGTCGGAGACGCGCGATCGTCTCGGGCGAGCCCATCTCGATCGCCGCGGTCTGCACGAGGTGGCTGTTCATCGTGTCGACGCCGACGAACTTCGGCTTCTCGCCGTCTTCCAGCGACTGCCAGGCGGCATTGCGGTTCTTGCTGATGAGGTCCTGCGGACCCATCGCCGCGGTCGAGTCGCTCGCGAAGGCGCGCGGCGGCGGCAATGCGGTCGGGATCTCGCCCACGAAGATGCCGGAACAGGGCTCCTTCTCCTTCAGCACGGCCGAAGGGATCCGATCGCCGGAAGTCGTCATCACCTCGACCTCGACCGAGGAGACGCCGTTCTTGCGAGAACGGTCACGGTCCACGAGACGGACGCGGAGCGGCAGCCCCGGCTTGATGCTCTCGTTCTCCTTGCCGGTGCCAATCAGCAGGTCGGCGTCGTCGACGACCGTCAGGTCCTTCGGCTTGTCCACGGGCAGGCCACGACCCTCGAGATAGGCCGGATCGATGCGGTAAGAGACGGTGTCGTCGCCACAAAGTTCAAGCGTCGAGTTGTGCGGCTTGGCGAGCCCCAGCGTCGTATCGATCGAACCGCGGAAAAGGGACGGGTCACGCGTGCCGGGATAAAGCAGCACCTTCTCGGCGTCCTTGCCTGAGCTCGTGGTCACGACGACCGGAATCGAGGAGCCGCCGCCTGCGACCGCGAGGTTCTTGTCCTGGACGGAGATGGAGAGCGGCTGGCCCGGGCGAATCGCCGAACGATCGGCGAGATCGCCGAGCAGGACCTGCGTGTCATCGACTTCGTAGTTCGTCGCCAGCTTCCACTCGCCCTGCAGCAGGCGCGCCTCGGCGTGAGTGAAGTCGATTTCGAAGACCTTGTCGAGCTCCTTGCGCGTCTCATCGTAATCCTTGCGCTGGAAGGCGATCTTCGCGAGCACGTAGTGTCCCTGCGCGCGGACATCGTCCTCGGGCACGGTGATCCACTGCTCGGCCGTCTGCGACGCGCTGTCGGCCGAACCCATCGTGAGAAGGAGGTCCACGTCCTTGAACATCGCCTGGCGGCCGGCCTTCGTCAGCTTGTACTGCGCATGGTTGCGGAGCGCCTGGTAGCCCGCGTGCGCGATCTCGTACTGCAGACGGTCCTCGGCGATCTCCGCACGAAGAAGGAAAAGCCCCGCGGCAATCTCGGCCGGGAAGGCGGATTCCTTCTGAAGCAGCGTCTCGACGTGCTCCCACGCCCTGTCGCGGAGCGCGTCGTTCGGCCCGCGGACCTTGCGGTACTGTTCGAGCGCCCACAGCGCGAACTGCGGCTGGTAGCGCATCGGATCCTTGTCGAAGGTCTTGGTGTTCGCCGACAGGAGCGTCCACGCACGCTCGGGATTGTTACGCGCCAGCGCATCGGCCGCGACATAGAGCGGATAGGCCGGATCCTTGTCGTTCACCGGATAAAGGCCCGGCATCAGACCCGCGGCCTCGGTGCGGATCTTCTGGAGCTCGGCGACCTTGTCGATGTCGCGGTGACGGGAAGAAAGAAGATAGGCGATCTCGACGCGGTCATTCGCCATCAGGTTCGTACAGACGGTGACGATGTCACGCCATTCGCCGCGGTTGAGCTTGATCGCCGAGGCCGCCAGGAGCGGAATGGTCGAACCCTTCGGATCCTTCTTGACCGCACGCCGAAGCGGAACGTCGATCGGGACCTGGTAGTCCCACGAACACTCTATGCGCATGTGACCGTTCGGATAGGAGAAGACCCCGGCGAGCTGCAGGATCGCGTCGACCGAGTCACGGTACTTCTTCTCCGCGTCGGTCATCTCGCGCTTGGCGTCACGCGCACCCTGTTCGCAGCGCCAGTAGGCGTCCCAGTTGACGCCCATCAGGTCAGGCAGGCGGATGAGCTCCGGCACCGGCGCCTTGGCGAAACGCTTGACGATCATCGTCGTCCACGCGAGACGATCACGCTCGGTCGCCGGCGGATAGAACTTCTTGTTATCCCAGTCGTACCAGGCGTCGGTCAGATAGGTCTTCCCGCCGTTCTCCTTCCCCGCGATCGTCGCAAGACCGAGACGGAACGAAGCCATGCCCTGCGCCGTACCCGCATTGTCCGCCGCCTTGAGGATGCGGTCGAAGCCGCCCTTCAGGTTGCCCGCCGCCTCATAGGCACGCATGACCAAGGTGACCATGTTGTAGTCGGTGTCGTGATACGGACGCTCAAAGGCCCACTGCGCGAAGCCCTCGAACGGATAGAGCTTGGCCGCCGCAGGGTTGCCCTGCGCAATGCGCGAAGCCCCGTCGCAGAAGGCGCGCATCGCCTTTATGTCCTCGAACTCCCAGAGCTGATGGCCCTTGAAGACCTCGGCCGCGCGCTTCATCGCCTCCTCGGCCTTACCGTCGAACTTCTTGCCGCGATAGTCATTGACCCACGCCTGGAGCTTGCTGTTGGCCGCCCACAGCTGACCAGTAGGCGCTTCGGGATACTTGCCGTTTTTCGAATCGGTGATGACGGACATCCAGGTCGACTGCTTGCTGAGACGGCCGAAGCGGTTGAGGTAACCCTCGGGCTTCTTGCGGTCGATGCCGTAGCGTTCGAGGATCTGCCGGACCATCTCGACGCCCATGTCCTCCGGCGTCGTCGCGCTGTTGGCAAGACGCTCGAGCATGTCCTTCGTCCACTTCTGCGTGCGGTTCGACTTGTACAGGTCGAAGAACTCCTGGTGGAACATGCCGCGCTGACCGTAACGGTTGAGGAAGGTGGCCATGCGGGGCGTCATCTGCCACTTGACGCAACGCGTCAGCGCCTTGAGCGCCAGCTTGCCGTCCGATATGCCGAAGATGTTGTGCGTGTCATGCACCGCCCAGTGCATCGAGCGGACGACCGCATCGAACTCGGGTCCTGTCGGGAAGGTGTCGAGCAGGAGCTGCAGCTGCGCCAGACAATCACGACTCTTTCCCTCGTTCACAAAACGCTCGAACTGCTTCAAGCCGATGTACAGGGCGTCGAGATCGTGCGGCGAACACGCGAGATAACGCTCGTAGTATTTCTGGCTGCCGCCCGCCAGACACAGACGGACGAGCGCACGACGCACCTCGGGCGTGTTGCCCTTCTCCTTGTCGAGGAAGTACGCGAGGAAGTCGCGGCTCTTCACCCCGTCACCCGCCCAATCGGCCGCAAGGGCCGCCTTGAACATGAAATCACCGGGTGCCGTCTTGCCGGCGTCAATGATCTTCGCCGCATCCGCCATCAAGGTGTAGGGCTTGGACAAATCAGCGACCACGGCAACCGCCGGCTTGGCAGCAGCCGACGCCGTCGCGGGTTTAGCCGCGGGCTTCGTCGCCTGAGGAGCGGAAATCACAGTAGCAGAAGCCATGCACGCCAGCGCGAACACGGTAACATGACGCTCAATCATTGTTGTGCCTTTCAATCAGCATTTAGTTACTGCAACTATAGCACAAAATCTTGTCGTTTGACACTACTCAATCGTGTAAGCCGCGGGGACAGACCCCGCCAACAGCCCCCCGAAAAAAGGGTGCAAATGCGCTTATTCAACGCCGAAAAGCTCGGCCATCTCACGTCCGACGACCTCATAACGCCAGCCATTTGCGAGCGGATTGTGAAAATCATCCACATTATCCACATAGGCCGTCACCGTCGCACGATTGGCAATCACCGCCGCGTCGACATGAATCGTCTCGGACTTCTCGCGCAACCACTCCACCGCATGAGCCGCGGCCTCCTGAACCTCACGAATATAGTGCGGTCGCGGATTGTCCGGCCACTCCTCTTCCGGTGTCTTGAGCGCCGCGTCAATCGCCTTCTGAAACAACACCCGCATGACATCCGCCTGACCACCCTTCAACCGATGCCGCAAATGAACGACACGTCCCAGATTGGCCATCTCCGCCAACGATTCATCGTCCCCAAGCCAATTCTTCGGCAGGTTCCACTCCTGCGCCTTCTCTTCACGAAGCGCGGCAACAGCCCTTAAAATAGCAAAACCGCGAGAATCGAGACGAATTCGACCAGTTTTAATACGTTTCCAGACCTCATCTGGATCATAATCGGCATAAATCAGCGGATTATCGTATTTTTTAAGCTCTTCTGTCAGCCATGTAGCCGTTCCTAATTCCTGAGCCCGCTTCAACAGCGCATCGCGCAAGGCTGGGAGATAACGGACATCATCAAGCGCATAGGCAACTTGTGCCTCGGACAACGGACGCTGAATCCAGTCCGTACACGTCTCAGTCTTCGGCAAACCGACGTCTATTGCTTCAAAAAGAAGCTTTTGAAGACCAATTCCTGCAGAAAATCCGGCAAAAGCCGCCGCACACTGGGTGTCGAAGACATTCTGGGGCAAGGCGCCCGTATGATGGAGCAGATGCTGCAGATCCTGACGCGCATCGTGGAGGATCTTAACGACCGACGGATCCTCAATGAGGTTCTTCAAGGCCGTGACATCTGTCCCCTTCAGGCAATCAAGCGCCCAGACACCGCCGCGACAGCCGAATTGGACGAGCCCAAGCTGCGGACGATACGTGCTCTTCCAGACGAATTCCGTATCCAGCGAAAGCAGACCCTCTGCCTTGCACATCGCGCAGGCCGACTCCAGTTCAGGGGCCGTACGAATCAAATCACTCATGCCTTCTGGGACAGCTGACGCTGGCACTCATAAGCGGCAATCGAAAAATCCATTCTCAGTCTTGGGGATCGTCCTTGTCGTCGGCTTTCTCGTTCGCCGCCTTCTTCGCGTCCTTACGCGCCTTGCGTGCGGCCTTGCGGACCTGATAGTCCGCAGCGCCCTTCTTCAGCTGCTCGAAGCGAGCCGACTGTTCGCCAATGAGGGCCTCCTTCTTGGCCTTCATGTGCTCCGGCACCTCCATCGCCTTGGCCTCGGCGAAGGCCTTCTCATACAGCGGAATGTATTTTGCGGCGATCTCCTCGAACATGACCTTCTCGCCGTAGCGGGAGATTCGCTTCTCCAGCTTGCGGCGGGCGGCCTCGTCGAGATCCGTCTTCGTCAGTTCGGGGAACTTCGCCTTGATCTTCTTGCGAATCGACTTCATCTCGTTCATGAAGGCCGCGTCATGCTCGTTCAGGACCGTCTCGATCGGGCGGATGTACTTCTCGACATCAGGAGAAATGCAGTCCTCCAGCTTCGCGAGATACGGCACGGGGCCGCCAGCCGCATAACCGAGCTGCGCGACCTTGTTGCCGTCCGCATCGAGGAGAAGCACCGTCGGGAAGCCGCGAATGCCGAACTTCTTCACCAGCTCGGGATTCTGCGCCTTCGCCTTCTCCGAAAGCAGCGACTTGTCGCTCGGCGAATCAATCATCACCAAGACAAACTTGTTCGTCGCGCCCGCCAGGAACTCGGGCTGCGCAAAGACCTCCGAGTCGAGACGCTTGCACCAGCCACACCAGTCACTGCCCGAGAAATCGACGAGCACGTGCTTCTGCTCCGCCTTCGCCTGCTTGAGCGCCCCTTCGAAATCATCCGTCCAGCCCTTAGGAGTGGATGTCTTCGCCCACGCCAGACCCGCACACGCCGCAACCGCGGCAACCAGCAACTTTCTCATGTCATCCTCCTTGATTGATTAAACGTATTCTATCATATTCAGACGGGAAAACAATGCTGAGGATTTCACGCGCCACCTCGCTTCGAGAGCGCGCCGTCGGATTACTTGTCCTCGATCGCCTTCTTGACCTCATCGAGCTTGCGCGGAATGGAAACGAGCGCGCGGTAGAGATCGAGCGCGAAGGAGACGAAGAGGTAGAGGACATACACCGCGAGCGGCAGCAGGAGCGGCGCCAGTGCCGCGGCGCCGAAGACGCTCGGGGAGAACATGATCGCGAACTCGCCCTTGAAGAGGAACGTCACGCCGTAGATGAAACCGCCGACCGTGGCGACGACGACGATGAACGGCAGCAGCGCGAGAACGATCTTGAGCGGCAGGAGGACCATTGTGAGGAATTCCTCGACGGCATTCGTCGGATAGCCGGGCTTCATGCCGACCAGCGCCGGACGCGTGCAGATGATGATCAGGAGGATCGCCAACACGGCCAGGACAAGCGCCAACTGCACCTGGCCCTTGCACAGCAGCACAAGCGCCATGATGACGCTTCCATCGCGCGCGCATCAATCGCTTTTGCGTAGCTCTTCAATGCACCCCGACGATGAGAATCGGGGAGAACTCGCACCAACTTGCGGAGCTTGTAGTTCTTCGCCGCAGCCCACAGCCCGGCGTGTCCCCGAGGATTTGCTGAAGATTGATGTGCCAAT
>CALZAJ010000030.1 GCA_945613785.1 uncultured Verrucomicrobiota bacterium
CACAGAGGTTGGAGTTGCGCTCAACTATTCAGCTAACTGGCAAACTCGGGTTATAGCAAAGTTGCACAGTACAGTCTCCTCACGCGGGCCATAATACAAAAACACCGAAATCCCGACAACGGACTATGAGTAACATTCGCAACTTTTCTCATCCCCAGATCGGGGAAGAAGTCCATCTTCAGGGCGCTGGCGAGCTTCGCCGCCGTTCGGAAGGTAATGTTGACGTCCTGATGGAGCACCTTGGTGATGTACGGACGCGACACCGTCATGCGCTTCGCAAGCTCCGTCTGCGACTCACGCCCCACCTACTAAAGATCCCCTATGTCTTCAGCCCAAAGACCCTATGTCTCCTCCTCAAAGTAGAACCCATAATCAATACACCCGATAAGAGAATGACAGCAGATTTCGACTGGCACCGCGCGACTTGACCTGCACATCAAGTATCTTCGCAGCCAAGAATCGTCCGTCTCGATTCATGAAGACCACAATGTCGCCAATGTTACAGACTGATGATCGACGAGTAAAGTCAAATTGCTCCATCCCTTCAACCGACAAAGGAAATTCCACAATCCCCGATTTAACACCCAGTAGCTCAACCTTATCCTTGTAAGCACGCACCGAATCAGCCCCAGCTTCACTCCACGACGTCACGAAGGTCGTACCATTCGCTTCAACAGTAAACAGCCCGCTGTTAGCCAAGAAATCAAATTCAGCCTGTCCACGCCCATTAACATCGGCCACGGACTTAAAGTCCTGAGCCAAAGCCGTCTTGACGCGCGAACGGATCCGTGAAGCAACCGACATTCGCGCCTCTTCCATGCGGTCAGCCAGCCTCACTTTCAAAACTCCAAGGAATTTCGATTTTTGACAAAGAGTATTATTCCATCATCTTCACGCTATTACAATCCTTCAGACCTGCTTTGCGGCAGTCGTTAACCATGTCCGCAAACCCAGTGCCGAATTTTTATAAGTGCAAAATCACGCGCGAGACTGAAAAAATTGCAAACGATAAAAAAGAAAAATCGGAGAGTTCTCCGATTTCTGAAATTGAGTGGGCTTGCCCTCCGTAGCTTCAGCGAAGGATGGTGGCCAAGGCCGGGATCGAACCGGCGACACG
The DNA here is from genome assembly GCA_945613785.1 of uncultured Verrucomicrobiota bacterium. GTDB lineage: Bacteria > Verrucomicrobiota > Kiritimatiellia > RFP12 > UBA1067 > UBA1067. Next base: position 1,118 of record CALZAJ010000030.1, read on the forward strand.
CGGATTTTCAGTCCGCTGCTCTACCAACTGAGCTACCTAGCCACAGAGCGGAAATCCGCAGGTTGGTTGAAATGGTAGGAGCGCAGGGATTCGAACCCTGGACCCAGTGATTAAGAGTCACTTGCTCTACCAGCTGAGCTACGCTCCCATTTCACTGTATTTCGGTCGCTTGGAAACTTGGAGCGAGCTAAGGGACTCGAACCCTCGACAACCACCTTGGCAAGGTGGCACTCTACCAACTGAGTTAAGCTCGCCTTTGTTTCGTTTGTTTCCTTGTTTCCCGAAAACGAGATATAGTATATCACAATTCTCGGATGGTTGACAAGGGGGTTTTTAAAAAATTTTTACTGGGCGTTTCCGGGCTTCTTGAGGCTTTTCTTGAGGAGATCCAGGAGGGTCTTTTTCTCCATATCGGAGAAGGCCTTGATACGCGCCTTCCATTCGCGCTTGAACGCAAGAATCGCATCATCGGCTTCGGCAAGGAAGTGCGCCTTGAGCGTCTTCTTCGCGGCATCGAGATACATGCGAACTTCCGGGTTGAGCTCATCCATCACCAACGCATTCTCAGCTGCGAGCACAGGGAAGCGCGATGAGACGAGGTAGGCCGTATAGGGCTGGCCGCCGGAGCGGACGCCTGGTGCCTGCTCGCGAAGTTCGAATCCGTCGGTGCCCGCCCACACGAGCTTGCCCGCGCCGACGAACTTACACTTCCACTCGATGATCTCGAGCTTTGCCGTGGCGCCGTTCTCCAGCGTCAGCGTGTAATCGGAGACGCCCTTCTGGACGACGATCGGCGTGACGGGGAGTCCGTTGAAATAGATGCGCACGTCCGGATAGCTCTTGAGATAGAGCGCAAACTTCGCCGCGAGCGAACGGACCGTCTGGTCCGCGTCCAGCAACGTATCGCAATTGACCGTCGCATTCGTCACGTAGACTTCCGTACCTGTGCCGGGGCCCGGCTTCTCCTGCGCGTCGAGTTCGAACACACCGGGATTCGAGATGTCACCTGCAAGCGTATAGGACATCAGGTCGCCGGCGATGCGGACCGTCGTGCGCCACTCCACGTGCGAGCCGAGCGCGAAGGCCTTGAAGCGTCCGCGTCCGTGACGTCCGTGCAAACGACGATGCGCCTGCTCCGTCCCGTTGCCGAAGCGCTTCCAGCTGCCGCCGAGCGAACCGAAGGTCGCGTCGGCCTTCAGGACGTCAATGCCCGAACCGTCATCCGAAACGCGAAGGGCCTCGACCGCGCCAAGCGCGTTGGTGACGAGGTCAACACGGACCTCTCGCGCATCGGCGTCGAGCGCATTCCAAATGAGTTCCTCGAGCGCCGAAAGCGGCGCCGCCTTGGCGAGAGATGCGATGTGGTCAGCCTGTGCCTGGACGTAGATCTGTTTCATAAGAAAATGTTAAATGTAAAATGGAGAATGGAGAATGAATGGCGTCGCGAGACTCAGAGGGCGATGTCTGGCTCGCCATTCGCGTTCGTTATGATTTCGACGGGTTGGGGGCCGTCGGCCGTCACTTTCTCGATCTTGAGACGGATGGACTCGAGGTCCTTCTGGCAGGTCTCGACCAGCTTGCGTCCCTCTTCGAACGAGGCGATCATTTCATCGAACTTGAGGTCGCCCGACTTCATCTTGGCGACCAGCTCTTCGAGTTTCTTGAGGTTGTCTTCGAATTTCATATCAGAAAAAGGTCATCTGACCTGGGAGTTCGGAAAGTTTCTTGCGCGGCTTGCGGACAACCTTCTGGGGCGCGTTCACGTCGATCTCGTTGGCTTCGAGATTCTTGAGGATCTGCGCCGCGCGCTCGACGACTTCCTGCGGAAGTCCGGCCATGGCACCGACATGGATGCCGAAGCTCTTCTCGGCGACGCCCGGGACAATTCGGCGAAGGAAGACGACCTTGCCGCCCTCGTCCTTGACGCGAACCGTGTAGTTCTTCACGCCCGGCAGGATGTCGGCGAGATCGGTCAGCTCGTGATAGTGCGTCGCGAAGAGCGTCTTCGCCTTCGCCGTCGTCTTGCCGTGGAGATATTCGGCGACGGACCACGCGATGGAGATGCCGTCGAAGGTCGAAGTTCCACGACCGATCTCGTCCAGCACGATCAGGGACTTCGTCGTCGCGTTGTTGAGAATGTTCGCCGTCTCCTGCATCTCCACGAGGAACGTGGAGCGTCCACGCGCCAGATCATCGCCCGCGCCGATGCGGGTGAAGACACGGTCGAGGACGCCGAGACGCATCTCCGACGCCGGTACCCAGCTGCCCATCTGCGCCATCACGGCAATCGTCGCGACCTGACGGATGTAGGTCGACTTGCCGGCCATGTTGGGACCCGTGATGAGCATGATCTGGTCGGACGACGTGTTGAGAAACGCGGCATTCGGCACGAACGGCTCGGCATCAGGCAGCTGTTCGATGATCGGATGACGCCCGTCCCGAATGTCGAGGACGTCGGAATCGTCGACCGTCGGACGCACGTAGCCTGCCGCGAGGGCGCGGTCCGCAAGGGACATGATGGCATCCAGTTCGCCGATCGCCGTCGCCGTCTCCTGCACTTCAACCGTCTTCGCGGCAATGGCGGCGAGAATCTCCCGGAAAAGGTTCTGTTCGAGCGCAACCGCCCTTTCCTGCGCGCCCAGCACCTTCTGCTCGTATTCCTTGAGTTCGGGCGTCGTGTAGCGTTCGCCAGTCGTCAGCGTCTGCCGGCGGATATAATCGGCGGGAGCGAGGGCAACCGAGCCCTTCGGGATCTCAATGACAAAGCCAAAGGTCGAGACATGCTTGACCTTGAGCTTGGCAATGCCCGTGCGCTCCTGTTCCTTCGCCTGATACTCGGCCAGCCAACGATGCCCCTCGTGGGCGATCGTCCGAAGCTCATCCAGATCAGCATTGTAGCCCGCGGCGATGAAACCGCCGTCCGTCAACATGATCGGCGGCTCGTCGGCAATCGACCGATCGATCAGGTCGACGAGGCCGGACTGGATGAAGAGCGAAGACTGAAGGCCTGCAAGCTGCGGCGGCAATGACGCCTTGATGTCCGGGATCGGACGGAGCGAGGTCCCCAGCGCCTTGAGGTCGCGCGGATTGGCTCGGCCGGAATCGACCTTCTGAATCAGACGCTCGAGGTCGCGGACGCCCGTGAGCAGCTGACGAAGCGAAGAAAGACGCGCACGGTCATCGACGAACGAACCCACCGCATCAAGGCGGGCGTTGACCTCCGCCGCACGCGCCAACGGCCGGGCGATCCAATTGCGCATCGTACGCGCGCCCATCGGCGTCTTGGTGACGTCCAGCACGCCCAGAAGAGACGCCTCCTTCGTCACTTCACCACCCGGCAGCAGCTGGAGATGACGGATTGTGCCGCCGTCAAGGACGAGTCCGTCGTCCGCCTGACGCAACCGCAGCTTGCGGACATGGGCGAGCGAATGACGCAATGTCGTGCCGACGTAATGAAGGAGCGCGCCCGCGGCGCAGATGAGCTCCGTCTTGCCGGTCAGACCAAAACCATCAAGCGAAAGGACCTTGAAATGACGCGTCAGGCAGTCCAGCGCCGCATCCGGCGAGAACGTCCAAGCGTTAGTCTCGTCCGGGACGAGCATTTCCGCCGGATTGTAGCGCTCCAGCGCCTCGTCCAACTTCTCCTGCGTGGGATACTGCTCGACGCCGAACTCGCCGGTCGCCAGGTCCAAGAGCGCCAGACCCAGCCCCGAAACGGCTGCGACATAGTTATTGACGGTTTCGTCGAGCAGCCCGTCCTCGGTCACCGTGCCCGGCGTGACAATACGGGTGATGTCGCGACGGACCAACCCCTTCGCCGTCTTCGGGTCCTCGACCTGATCGACCAACGCCGCGGTCTTGCCGGCGCGGATGAGCTTGGCGAGATAGGCGTTCAGCGCATGATGGGGAACCCCGCACATCGGCTGATTGCCGCGATGCGTCAGCGTCGCTCCAAGAATCGGCGCGGCAACAATCGCATCTTCTCCGAACATCTCGTAGAAGTCGCCGAGTCGAAACATCAGGATGGCGCCGGGCGGAACCTCGCGCTTCAAAGCGAGGTACTGCCGCTGCATCGGTGTCAATTCATCTACCATAACGTATATTATAGCAAAATAGCGCAGGAAACGGATGGGGACAGACCCCGCCACTTTCAGTCCGACCAAGAGGGCCCGCGGCTCAGCTTAGACGAAGGTCATGATCGACCCGGAGTCAGCGCCTTGCGCGGAATCGACGGAGATTGCGGAGTGCGTCGGGCATGAGGACGAGCGAAAAGACGCCATAGACGGCCATGCCGCAGAAGACGAGGGTGCCGAGACTCAGGACGGACCCGATGCGCAAGCCGAAGCGAGAGAAGAAATCGGCCGAATACGGACGGAGGACATACAGCACCACGCCCATCGCCACGGACGAAACCAGCACCTTGGCCACGGGGCGGACGCACGAGGAGAGTCCGAGCGGACCGTTCTTGCGGCGCGCCGCCGAGACCAGGATTGCGCACCCGACGCACGCACAGAAGACGGTTGAAGCGGCCAGGCCGACGTGACGCCATTCGACCGGCAGCAACCAGACGGCGAGGATGTTCAGCGTCGCGTTCACGACGACGGTCGCCGTCGAGACGTAAAGCGGCGTCTTCATGTCGTTCTGCGCCTGGAACCAGGGGACGAGCGACTTCTGGAAGCCGAAGAAGCCGAGACCAAGCGAATAGACCGCGACGGCACGGGAGACGCGCACAGTCGCAAGGGAATCAAAGTCTCCGCCCTCGTAGATGACCTGGGTAATCTCGGGCGCGAGCACGAAGAGTCCGGCCGCGGCCGGGAGCATGACGAACATCAGGGAGCGGACGGATCCCGAAAGCGCCGCGCGAGCGCCGTCGAAGTCGTTCTTCGAGAAGAGACCTGCGAACGTCGGCAGGAGAACCGTACCGAAGGCGACGCCGATGATGCCGAGCGGAAGGTCCATCAGACGCTCGGCATAGCCGATGACGCCGGCCGCCCATTCGCTCGCGACCTGGGCGAGGAACTGGTCGAGCATGTAGTTGATCTGGATTGCGCCCGCACCGATGGCCGCAACGCCGATGTTGCGCCAGACGAGCCGGACCTTCGGATCGGTCCAACCCGAGAAGCTCAGCCGCGGCGAGACGCCGGCACGGGCCATGCACCAGAGCATGAAGACCATCTGGATTCCGCCGGCGACGAGAATCGCCATCGCGACGCGGTGGATGCGCTGGTCGAGACGCAGTTCGGGAAAGAACGAGATCCAACCGAGGATACCGATCCAACAGATATTGTGCAGACACGGCATGAAGCTGGAGGCCTTGAAGCGTCCGAGCGAATTGAGCACCCCCATGCCGAAGGCCGCGCCGCAGATGAAGATCATGTAGGGCAGGAGCGTCTTCACGAGGCGGATCGTCAGCAGGAACCGATAGGACTCCTCGCCCTTGATGCCGAGCTCGGCGCGATAGTGGACGATCGTCTCGAGTCCGCCCATGCAGAGGAGCACGATTGACCCGAGCATCAGGAGGACCATCGTCATCACGGCCCGTGCGAGCTTCGCCGCCTTCTCAATCGATTCGGCCTCGACCTCGCCCTTGAAGACGGGCACGAAGGCCGCCGTGAGGGCCCCTTCGCCGAAGAGCTTGCGCGCCATGTTGGGAATGGCGAAGGCGAGGGTGAAGGCGCTCTGCTCGATGTCGGCGCCAATGCGACGGGACTGAAGCATCTCGCGGACGAGACCGAGCACGCGGGACAGCGCCGTGAAGGCGCCGACCGTGAAGACGTGGGAGAGAATGCCCTTCTGGCCGGCCATGTCAGGTGCGGAAGCAGATGCGGTTGATAATGTCCTGGAAGCTCTCGCGGCCGCGCAGGATCTCGATGGCGATGCGCAGATAGAGACAGCGCACGGGAGAGGTCTCGAAACGCGGGAAGCGGACGGCGTCCTTCTCCGTCGTCACCAGCGCGTCCGCCCCCATGTCCGCGGTGCGGTTGAGGGCGTAGAGGATCTCCGACGAATCGTAGCTGTGATGGTCGGCGTAGCGTTCGCACCAGACCACTTTCGCACCGAGATGGCGGAGCGAGTTCTCGAAGCCCTTCGGGGACGCGATGCCGGAAAGCGTGCAGGTCGTCTTGCCCTCGAGCCAGGTGAGCGGAAACTCCTCGCGGCTCCAGACGTCCTTGAGGGACTTCGGGGCGTGGGTGCACTCGACGATCTCGGCCGTCTTGTTGTACTTGCGGATCTCCTGGACGACCGCGCTGACATCGCCGCGGCATTTGGTCAGGAAGATGATGTCGGCGCGCTTGAGGTGGCGGACCGGTTCGCGGAGGATGCCGCGGGGGAGCATATTGCCGTTGCCGAAGGGATTCGTGGAGTCGACGAGCACGACCTCGATCGAATGCTTGAGCTTCTGGTACTGGAAGCCGTCGTCCAGGATGATCGTGTCGCAGCCCAGTCGCTTGATCGCGTAGCGTCCGGCCTTCACGCGGTCACGGTCGACGACCACGGCGACGCCGGGGAGGTTCGAGGCGAGCATGTAGGGCTCGTCGCCGCCGGTCGCGGAGTCCAGCAGGACGTGCTTGCCGTCGGAGACGACGAGCGGCGGACTGATGACGTCCGTGAAGAGGCGTTGCCACCACGGCGCTTCCTTGCGGCGATAACCGCGCGAGAGGATCGCGACCTTGCGTCCCTCGGCGGCCAGCGTACGCGCGAAGATCTCGGTCACGGGCGTCTTGCCCGTGCCGCCCGCCGTGACATTGCCGATCGAGATGACCTGGATGCCCAGCGGATGGCGGCGTTTGAGGCCGACGCGGTAGAGGAAATAGCGGAGCGCGACGATTGCCGCGAAAATGCAGCTGATTCCCTTCAGGATCGCCAGGAGGAAGCGGACGCCGCCGGGCTGTCCCTGGTCGGCGCCCTTCTCCTGGATGATCTTGACGAGCTGGTTCTCAAGCCGCTCGATGCCACTCTGTCGTGCCTTGCGCATCAGAAGGCCGAGCCGCTGCCGGGCCCGAGGGCGCGGAGATAGAGATAGACGCCGAAGCGCCAGTTGTCATCGGCACGCGAGCCGTCGATGCGCTCGTAGTCGTTCTCGTACGAGAAGGAGAAGCGGAGGCCGAGGCAGTCCGTGCGGAGGTCGATCCAGCTGCCGATCTCGTCGAGCTCGTCTTCACGGCAGTCCCAGCGGACGAACGGCCCCCACGCGAGCATGTCGCAGAGCTCATGTTCGACGCCGACTTCGAGGAAGCCGAAGCGCGCCCAGTTGAAGTCCTCGTTGCGGACGACCTTGGAATCATACGGCGTGGAAGCGTAGTCCCACGAACGATGGTCGCGTCCGAAGTAGTTCGCATAGTAGGAGAACTTCTCGTTGAGTTTCTGACGCCAGGCGACGCTCGCGTAGGCGACCGTCTCCTCCTCGGTGTCGTATTCGACGCGGGCCGAGAGCGCGGTGCCGTCGGTCGGCATCCAGCGGGCACGGACGCCCGGGACCACGTAACCGGCGTTCTTGCCGTAATTGGGATCGGCAGGATCGCGGGAAAGGCGATGGTAGCGTCCGCCCTCGGTCCATTCCGTGTCGTTGAGCTGGACGGACGCATAGACGTCGACGTCGACGACCGTGCGGAGGCGTCCCTGATCGTTCAGCTTGCGGAACGCGTTGCGGATGCCGGGCGTCACGCCGTACCACGAATACGGGAGATTGCGGCTGCGGCCCGCGAACTGGTCGAGCCAGTCGCGCGAGGCGTCGAGCGAGTCGAAAACGTAGGGACGGCGTCCATGGCCGAGTCCGTCATAGTGGGCCTCCTGGGCGAGGAAGTCGACATACGGCTCGAGCAGGTGCTGCCAGCTCTCGTCGAGCCAGGCCGTGCCGCGGGCGCTGAAGGTGGCGCCGCCTTCAACGATCGTGCGAAGCGCGTCACCCGCCTGTCCGGCGCGTCCGTAGCCGTCGAGGTTCTCGTAGCCCGTCTCATCCCAGTACGTCGCACGCACGCCGACCCGCGGAACGACGGACAGGACGTCCGCGACCTTGAACGGCAGCGTCAGACGATGATAGGTGTCGGCGCGGAAGGTCTGATAGTCGGCCCACTCGCCGGGCGCGTAACGGTACGGAGCCGAGGTGTGCGAGGTACCGCGCTTGGCGTAGTTGCGGTTGAGGAAGCCGAGACGGGACTCCGATTCGTAGTTGAGCGGGAGGCCGAAGACGGACTGCGGCGCCACATCGAAGTAGGCCTCGGGGAGACGCGCGGTGCCGCCGTAGAAGTCGTTGACCGGACCCGACACGCTGACGCCGAAGCCCAGCGGATTCTCCGCGTGCTCCCACGCCAGTTCGTTGCCGTCATGACCGATGAAGCGGTTGGAGCCGCCGAACAAGCCGTCCCGAAGGAAGTCGCGACGGAAATACGAGTCGCTGTAATAGGCGCCCTTCACGCGGACGACGTCACGTTCGCCCTGCCAGGCGTGACGGAGCATCAGTCCGTAACGTTCGTCGGGGACCTTGCTGCCCCAGTTCTCGTACCGCCAGTTGCGGCCGGACGACCAATGGTGGTCGTAGGTGTCCGCATCTTGATCCCACGCATAGTAGACCTTGAACTTGCCGCGGCCGAAATCCCCGAGCTGCCAGTCCAACGACTGGCCGATGGCGATGCCGTTCTCCGAGCGGAGGTCGAAGCGCGACGCGCCGGAGAGGCCGAACTCGCCAGGCCCGAAGCTGCCGTAGAGATTGTAGACGAACTTGGTGAGGAGGTAGGCGCCCCAGCGGCTCGTGTAGCCAGGCGTCACGCGCCAGCCGTAGTCCGTCTCAAGGGGCTGATACCAGTAAGGCACCCACATCACCGGCACGCCGAAGGCGTAGAGCGTCATGTCCGTCGCCTCGACGTGGTCGTGATCCTTGTAGGTGATGTTACCGGAGGCCTTCCAATGCAGACAGCCGGACTCGTTCGTACAGGTCGTGAGCGAGGTCGGACCCGCAAAGCGATACTCGTCGCCCCGGCGTTCGACCAGTTCGCCCAGCAGGCAGACGGGAGCCGGGCGGGAGCCCTTCTTCCCCGAGCCGATGGGGGACGTGACGGCCTTGACGTGCCCGGTCGCGACGACTGTTCCGGTGATGTTGTCGGCGGCCATGCGGTCAGCAGAGACCTTGAGCGAGGTCGTGGACGTGCCGGCGAAGACGACTGCGGCCGAAAAGGCCGTCAGGGCGAGGAAGGATTTCTTCATGACTGAGAGTATAGCACTTGCGAGGTGGCCGCGTCCAGTATCTGGAAGGACTCGGGATGACGGTGGAGTTCGGACACGAACGTGAGGCGGGTCTCGTACTCGTTCTGGAGTTCGGCGAGGATCTTCGAGTCCTCGGTGCGCAGACGCTGCATCACCTGAGGCGCGATGATGATCTTCGGCTCGAACGGCTTCTTGTCGACCGCGGCCTTCTTGAAGAGCGTGATGAGACGGCGCTGGATCTCGATCGAGATCGCCATCGGCGACTTGACGACGCCATGGCCCTGGCAGTACGGACAGGTCGAGGTGAGACGCGAGAGGATCGACTGGTCCTGACGCTGACGGGACATCTCGAGGAGTCCGAGTTCCGAGATCTGCAGCACGTTGGTACGGGCGCGGTCACGCTTGAGCGCGGTCTTGAGCGCCTTGTACACCTGGTTCTGGTGCTTGCGGGACTTCATGTCGATGAGGTCGAGCACGACGAGTCCGCCGATGTTGCGAAGGCGCAACTGACGCGCGACTTCGTCAACGGCCTCGAGGTTCACCTCGAGAATCGCGTCCTCCTGCGAGCCCTTGCCCTTGTAGTGACCCGTGTTGACGTCGACGGCAATCAGGGCCTCGGTCTCGTCGATGACGAGGTAGCCGCCCGACTTGAGCGGGACCTGACGCGAGAACGCCTCGGAGAGCTGACGCTCGAGCCCGTAGTGGTCGAAGATGCAGGAGTCGCCGTCGTAACGGCGGATCTTCGCCTTCGCGCGACGGGAGATACGTCCGGTGACCTCGCGCATCTCATTGAAGCTCTTCTCGTCGTCGATGATGATCGCATCGACGTCCTCCGTGAGCCAGTCGCGGACGACGCGCTCGCAGAGTCCCGGTTCCTGGAAGATGCAGCACGGCGTCCTGAGACGCTTCGTGTTGACCTGCATCTCGTTCCAGACGGAGAGGAGATTGCGGAGGTCGCGGGCGAAGGCGCGCGCGCTGGCGCCGGCGCCGACGGTACGGACGACGAGGCCGACGTTGTCGGGCAGCGGAAGCTTGTCGAGGATCTTCTTCAGGCGCTGACGCTCCTTGGCGTCGCCGATCTTCTTGGACACGCCGCGGATGCGGGTGCCCGGCATCATGACGAGATAGCGGCCGGGGATCGAGAGGTTCGCGGTGACGCGCGGACCCTTCGTGGAGATCGGTCCCTTGGTGACCTGGACGATGATCTCGGAACCCGGCGGAAAGCGCTTGGCAATCTCAGCGTCGGAGAGGCGGTTCGACTTGCGTCCGCCCTTGCTGCCCTTCCCGTGCTGGGGTTCGTCATCGTCATCCAGAAGCGCGTCCGCATCGGGGGTCATGTCCCAGTAGTGCAGAAACGCGTTCTTGGAGAGTCCGATGTCGACGAAGGCCGCCTGCAGGTCGTTCTCCAGGTTCTGGACGCGGCCCTTGAACACGCTGCCGACGAGACGCTCCTCTTCGGGGTGCTCCACCATGTATTCCTCG
>CALZAJ010000031.1 GCA_945613785.1 uncultured Verrucomicrobiota bacterium
CCACACGCCGACGGGCGGTGGCATCGGTCAGATCGCCATCGGCGCCGGTGGCATTGACATCGCCGTCGCGATGGCGGGCGGCGCGTTCCACATCCCGACGCCGAAGGTTCGTGCGATCGTCCTCAAGGGCAAGCTCAAAAAGGGCGTCAGCGCCAAGGACGTGATTCTCAAGGTCCTCGAGAAGTACGGCACCAAGGGCAACGTCGGCTGGATCTTCGAGTACACGGGTCCTGGCGTCGCCACGCTTGACGTCCCGTCGCGTGCGACGATCACCAATATGGGCGCCGAACTCGGCGTCACGACGTCCGTCTTCCCGTCCGACAACGTGACCAAGCAGTTCCTGACGGCTCAGGGCCGCGCCAAGGACTTCGTCAAGATCGTTCCGGACAAGGGTGCGACCTATGACGACACGTTCACCGTCGACCTCTCCAAGATCGAACCGCTGATGGCGGCCCCGCATTCGCCGGGCAACATCGTGACGGTCAAGTCGATGAAGGGGACGAAGGTCAACCAGATCATGATCGGCTCCTGCACGAACTCCTCCTATCGCGACATCCGCACGGTCGCCCTCTATCTCAAGGGCAAGCACGTTGCGGAGGATGTCGAGGTCGGCATCGCCTGCGGATCCCGCCAGGTGATGGCGATGCTTGCGAAGGACGGTTCGCTCGCGATTCTCCACGCGGCCGGCTGCCGTATGCTCGAGAACGCCTGCGGCTTCTGCATCGGCGCCCACATGTCGCCCCGCACGGGCGCGATCTCGCTCCGTACGAACAACCGCAACTTCGAAGGACGCTCCGGTACGAAGTCTGCCCAGATCTACCTCGTCTCCCCTGAGACCGCCGCGGCGTCCGCGCTCACTGGCAAGGTCGAGCTGCCGACGAAGAATCCCGTCTCTGCCGTTCCTTCTCCGAAGAAGTTCCCGATCGATGACGCGATGTTCCTCTATCGCAACACGGCCGGTAAGGGCGTGAAGGGCACGGAAATCGTCCGCGGTCCGAACATTGCCCAGGTCCCGAAGGGTGTCGCCCTTGCGGCCGACGTTCCGGCTCAGGTCGCGATCAAGGTCGGTGACAAGATCACGACGGACCACATCATGCCCGCCGGTGCGCGCCTCAAGTTCCGTTCGAACATCCCGCAGTACGCGAAGTACGTCTTCGAACCGTGCGATCCCAAGTTCCATGACATCTGCATGGCGAACAAGGACGCGGGTCTGGCGAACGTCATCGTCGCCGGCGAGTCCTATGGTCAGGGCTCCTCGCGCGAGCATGCGGCGCTCTGTCCGATGTACCTCGGCGTCAAGGCCGTCATCGCCAAGTCGATCGAGCGCATTCACCGCGCGAACCTCATCAACTTCGGCATCGTGCCGTTCACCTTCGTCAATCCGAAGGACTACGACAAGTTCGACGCGGGCGACAAGCTGATGCTCAAGGGCATCCGTGCGGCCGTCGAAGGTGACGGCAAGCTCGTGATCAAGACGAAGAAGGGCGACGTCGCGCTTCAGACGTCCCTCTCCGACCGCGAACGTCACGTCGTCCTCTGCGGTGGCCTGCTGGCGTCGCTCTAAGCGCTGAAGAAGAACAAGAAGATCAAGAAGTGAGGCAAGCGTTCGGAGGCGACTTACTTTTGGTAGGTCGCCTTCCGATAGGCGAGCGGCGTCTGCTGGTAGTGCTTCTTGAAACGAAGCGAGAGGTGAGAGACACTTGTGAAACCACAGACCGCAGCGATGTCCGAGACCGACTTGTCGGTGTTCGACAACAGCTCGGCCGCCGACGTCAGCATCAGACGACGAATCTCGTCGCTGAGGGACTGACCGAGCGACCGGCGCGCACGAATCTGCAGCATGCGCTTCGAATAGCCGATCCCCTTGGCAATCGCATCGACGGAGGCGCCGGTGGAAAGGTTGTGGTGCGCCCAGTTCAGTGCGCGCGCGACAAACGGATCGTCAATCGCATTGATGTCCGTCGACGCACGACTGACGACATGCGTGTGGGCCGTACGGATGACCCGATTGCCGGGATGGCCCCGAAAGAGCTCCTCCAAGGCGCGACCGCAGGCATAGCCATGCGAGTTCTCGCGGGTGGAGATGCTGGAAAGAGCAGGTGTCGCCGTCTCGCAGATCAGCTCGTCATTGTCCACGCCCAATACGGCGATGTGGCCCGGCACGTCGATGTCGGCCGCGTCGGCCGCCGTTAGAATCTGACGCGCCCGCAAGTCATGGGGCGTGAAGACGGCCGTTGGACGCGGCAAGTCCTTCAACCACTTGACGAGCCGCGGCATTTCACGGGCGAAGTCCTCGCGCTCGTCATCCATCAACTCGGGATAGACCTTGCAGGAATATCCTTTTGACTGAAGGAACTTCACAAAGCCCCGTTCGCGCAGACGGACCCATGGAGTCTTCTCGGACGAGCTAATGTAGGCAAACGACTTGAAATGACGCGCCAGGAAGTACTTGGCCGCCGTCTCGCCCTCCAACATGTCGTCATTGACGAACGTCACCGTGTTCTTCCGCGCGGGAATCTTCGAATGTGGCGAAAGGAACGGCTCGATGAGGACCGTCGGCAATTTGGCAGAGAGAAAATGCGCTCGCGCCGAAGGGTCGTCGATGTAGGCGATGATGCCGTCACATTTCCAATCGGCAAAGCACTTGAGACGCTGACAGACGAATCCTCCGAGGTCAAGCTGGAGACGCCAATTGTCGCCGTGACGCTCGCGGGCGTACTTGAGAACACCCTCAAGCATATGGCGCTGCGCATACGAGTTCGTCGGTATCGAGACGAGAATGCGTCTGGTTCGATCGTTTGACATGCCCATTATTTTATCAAAAAATCGCTCGCGGTGTTCGCGCTTTTGATGGTTTCTATCGTCTTTGTAGAAATTTGCGGAATCCGTTCCCATGGGTGCTGCGTCGGCGAATCAGGAGCATGAGGCGATAAATGAGGCGATAAAGGACTCGCCGGGAATCAACAAGCCGAAACTTATTAAGCTTTTCGGAAAGAGTAGGGCCACCGTCGAACGAGCGATTGCCGAATTGGTTTCGGCTTCGAGGATCGAGCACAGAGGTAGTAATAAAACAGGTGGATACTATCCGCTTTAACCAGGTTTGTATTCATGAGTCTACTTGTCTTCAGTTCAATTCAGTCTGCCGCGTATGGGAATCTCTTCGAGTGTTCGACGGCAGAGTCGAAGATTTCGGATGCGTTGTTCTCCTCAATGGCGCATGCCAATCAGGTTGGAGTCTGGGATGATGGCGAAGCCTTGTTCGTGGTCTCGCTGTTGAACACCGAAGGGTTGAAGCTGAAGTTTCCGGACTACGCGGCTTCGGATGGGCTTGTGATTCGGCACCGTAAGGACGACCTGACGGATCATATGGTGTTGCTGGGCGAAGTCTTCAGGACTGCGGCAACTTTACCGCCGGACCCAGGCGCAGTATTGCCCGAGCGAACGGAGCGCCAGAGCATTGTTCGTACGCGCCTTGGCCAGCACAAGTACAAAGTCGAGCAGCTCGATCTTTGGGACGGCGCGTGTGCGGTAACGGGTATAAGGGAGCCGTCGCTCCTGCGGGCTTCTCACGCCAAGCCCTGGAGTGATCCGACGATTACCGATGCCGAGCGCTTGGATCCGGCCAACGGACTGCCCCTGGTCGTGCATCTTGATGCGCTCTTCGATGCCGGGTGGATATCTTTTGCTGATGATGGGGCGATGCTTGTCTCGCTGCACATTGAGTCTTCTGTCGTGGCACTCTATTCTCTGTCCTCCAACCTTCATTTGCGGATAGTTCCTTCGCAGGCGCAGGCGAAATATCTTTCTTATCATCGCAATAAGGTGTTTCGCTCATGACGTTCTGGTATATGCAGGCCCATCCCGGCAGTCTGCCGCGGGAGTACAATGCCGACGTGATGTATGTGGGCCAGGGAAGGGGCAAACCTCATCGATACAGTAGGCGGTGATACAGTAACGCCGATCGAATCTTTTGCGCCCTCAGCTTTCGCGGAGGTCGCAGGACAAATTGCTAGACGTTAACAGGACGTTAACAGACGGGTTGTACAATTGGAGGCATCGACGGGAGGGCGGGCTTAACAGAAAGGAGTTTGTTGCCTATTTTGTTTACGCTACATGCGCCGATCTAGCTCTTCCGGGGCCTCGGGACACTGACGTCCCGGGGCCTTTCGTTTAACGTGGCAAAGTCCGAGCTGATCAGTCATGCCGTTATGTACGACTTGCCCCTAATTTGCAAAATTGAGGATTATTTTGCCCTTGGCGGTTGGAGTATGAATTTTGGTGCCGCTGATGCGTGATATGTTGGAGACGGGAACGCCGCGCGATAAGATTTGCAGGAGCTGGTCCAGACAGATGCGCTCTTGGAGTATGCCATTCAGCACAATGATGTGCAAGAGGTCGAGCGGCTCCGTGCGAAGATGGCGGCGTTGTCGGCGTTGAGTGAGACGCGCGAGTGTCGGCCCGTCTTGAACGCCTGGGGACAGACCCCAATATGTGTGCAGTTTTCCGATGAATAGCGATGGTTTCGCTAAGTTGTCGATGTTTGATGGTCGACGGGCTTCCTCAAAATGCGGATTGAAAAGGTCAAACCTCATCGATTTTCGCCATCCAATTCTGGCAAAACGGGTCTGACCTCCTTTGCCAAATCGACTGTGGGATTTTCTGTTTCGTTTGTATTTGCTCTGATCTTTGCTGTTTCAGGTTGAGTACGACTCAAAGTGTTGGTTGCTGCGCAGCAAATTGTGATTCAGTTTGGCAGGCTATTTCAAAATCGGTTTCTTCTCCAACCGACAGAACGGACATGGTGAGCTATCTTATACAGTGTCGGCAGTCGCCGATGGAAAGGAGTTGCAATGACACTTCGTTTGGTCTTGATCTGTGTGGTTTCGGCGGTCGCCGTAATCGGGATGTATTGGCTCGGAAGGTGTACCGAAGGAGGGGACGATGTATCCGAACGTTAACCTCTGGGAAGCGTTGCTCTTCCTGGTTGGCGGAATCTGGGTCGTCAGCTGGAGCGCCGAGCGATTTGTCGACGGGGCCGCCGCCTTGGCAAAACGCTGGGGGCTCTCACCGTTTGTCATCGGCGTTGTCATCGTCGGATTCGGCACGTCCGCACCGGAGCTGGCCGTATCCCTCTGTTCCTCGGCTAGTGGACACGCGTCGTTGTCGCTCGGCAATGCGTACGGTTCGAACATCTGCAATATTGCGTTGGTGCTCGGCATCATGGCACTCGTTCGTCCGATTCGAATCAAACGGACGATCCGCAGTTTTGCCGTACCGGTGTTGGCGGCGGCAGGATTCGTTACGTGGCTCACACTCCTCTATCTCGATGGCATTCCGCGATGGATGGGCGCGGCGATGCTCCTGTTGTTCGTGAATCTCGTCCGTTGGATGATGGGCGACAATAAAAACGCCACCCATTCGGTCCCGATTCTCAAGCCAGTCAGACATCCGTGGTGGGCGGTGACCGCATCGCTGGCTTTGTTGATCGTCGCGTCGCATTTCGTCGTCTGGGGATCGGTCGTAAGCGCCCGACGGCTGGGCGTGTCCGAACTGGTAATTGGACTGTCCGTTGTGGCCATTGGGACCTCGCTGCCGGAGTTCGCAACGTCACTGGCAGCGCTGAGGCGGCATCAGACGGACATCGTTCTCGGCAACATCGTCGGGTCAAATCTCTTCAACGCCCTGTCGGTTGTCGGTTTGAGCTGCCTGATCCGTCCGGTGGAGACGATTCCGCTTGGCGTACTTTTCCGCGATCTCCCGCTTATGACGGTCCTGACCATCACGCTCTGCACGCGCAGAATCAGTCGATGCCGTGCCATGCTGTGGCTGCTTGTCTACCTTGCGTATGCCCTGTCTCTCGTCTTGCATCCACTGACATAATGCCAGGCTTGAGCAGCTCCTGCAGGGCGGGCTCGCTTTTGGCACAGGAGGTCAGACCTCCTGTGCCAAATTGACGTTGGGATTTTCTGTTTCATTGGGATTTGGGTCAGCTGAGCCAGCAGCCGGGTTCGTGGCTGTTGAGGACGCCGATCGCCTGAAGGAAGGAATAGATAGTCACCGAGCCGACGAATTTCATGCCGCGGCTCTTGAGGTCTTTTGAGATCGCGTCGGAGAGCGGCGAACGGACACGGTGGTTTTCGCGGATGATCCGGCCCTTGGAAAAGGACAAGATGTAGGCATCGAAGGAGCCTTCGTCTCTCTGGATCTGAAGAAAGGACTTTGCATTTTCGATCGTCGCGGCAATCTTGGCGCGATGTCGGATGATGTCGGGATTTGCGAGAAGGGCGTCGATTTGGTCCTCGTCGAAGCGTGCGACCTTGACCGGGTCGAATCCCTCGAAGGCCTTGCGGAACGCCTTTCGTTTGTTGAGGACGCATTCCCACGAGAGACCCGACTGGAAGGTTTCGAGAACGAGCAGTTCGAAGAGCTTCCGTTCGTCATGCACCGGCACGCACCACTCCTCGTCATGATAGGCGACGTAGAGCGGATTGTTCAGATTGCACCAATGGCAGCGGGGACGTTGCATGTCAGTCGCAGGGCCAGGCGAGAAACGTCTGATGGGTGGCGAGGGATGACGCGTCGGGGACTAAAGGACCATCTTGAGTCCGGGGACAGATTTGAGCTGTTCGTCGAAGCGGACCATCTCATCGGCGTCATGGAAGCGCACTGAAAGTGCGAGTGAAGCATATTTGCCGCTACTGGACGCGCGGGCCTCGGAAATGGGTTCGGTCAGTTCGAAGGCGGCAAACAGACGATTCATCGCGTCGAGGTCCTTGGCCTCCGCGTTCACAATCACACGATGATGCGCCACGACCGGGAATTTGATTTCTTCATTCATATGGATGGGATTATACCACAGCATTCGACGGCTAGGGCTGATTTATGGTGTGGTGTAAAGGATCGCCCCTGTGTTATTCAGCTGAGAAGTCAACTACTATTCTGAAGAAGACCGAGGGGTCGTCGAACGAAATGGCCTTAAAGTCCGCTTTGTTGGTCGTCAGTGTCTTAGCGCCGCCTTGAGTATTGAGCGTTTTTTCCCAAAAGATTTCGCCTTCGGAAACGCCGTTTGCAGGGAGCGAATTCATCGCCTTTACGCCGTAATAAAGACCGGGCTTGGGATTGGTAATCGTTATCGAGACTCCGCCGTCGCTGTTGATCTTAAACGCGTCGTCGGATGTATCGTCAGCGTTGTCGACGCCGATTTGAGGGGTTACAGCATCGCCGTTGAGAACCGAAGTCGCTGAATATGTATTATCATTGTTTTTGACGACTTTGTTCTTGAAATAGGACATGTATGTTTCTTTGGTAAGTCCTTCCACCTTCGGGATTTCCAGCGAGAATTAACAGCCGCTGCCGATTCTTCGCTCGTCAAAAGAAGTTTGCCCGTACCGCGAAGCTCAACTGGGTTTTCAACAGAACCGGCCATGACCGTTTCGCCGTCCTCGATAACGAGAGTCGCCGTACCTCTCAGCGCACCGATTTGAGGCGGATGTGTTTTCGACGAGTCATATCCGATCGTTCCCGCGCCGTCAACAGTCAATGAGTCTATCTTTGCCGTGCCTTGTAGAGCATCGTTCCCCCAATAGATAAATTCGAGCTTCGCGCCTTTGCCAAGTTCAACATAAGAATTTGGCGGTAAATTGAAATTGTCGCCACTACCATCATGACCGACTTGAAGGGTTACGCCATCGTTTACCGTGAGATAGATGGATTCAGTCGAATCCTTAGACGGATAGATGGCCACATGACTGGTGAATACCACCATGTGAACTGAAGGATTATATTCTATCGTCGCATCCTTGGCCTCATCCTTGTAAACAGTAACGCCAGGAGCGAAACTCCCCTCTTTCCAGTACACGAGCTTGAACGGACGATCGTTTATAAGACGCCAAGATTTCGGCATTGGAAGAGATGCGTCGACTATCATCAGTTTGTCGCCGACATGATAAGCCTCAAACGCATCTTCAAGCGTTCTGTAGTTCGTATCGTTCAGGCGGGCTGCGACTTTCCAGAGTTCCGTTCCGTAGGGCGAATCTTCCTTTACCCATCCTTCAGGCGCCGTAACCGAAGATTTATATGCGCCGATAAGCCAAATCCTACCGTTCGGCGTCGTGGCGAGCGCAGCAATCGCCTCATCGAGCGACTCGTATTTCGTGCCGTGAGAATCTTCGCGCGCATCCTCGACATCTGTGACGTTGGCTACCCAATCGCATTTCACGGATGTATAAAGCGTAAGATTACCCTCGACACTCTCGACAATTTTATAATCCTCATTGGAGCTGGAAACAATGATCTCAACTTCACCTTCACCTTTCTGAATCTTCATGACTTCAAGCGGCGAGAGACTCTTCTTAATCGTGCCAGACGCATCGTCGCCGGTCACAACAGTTGCATTCTGATAAATTGCACCTGTTAATTCCAGTTCGCCCTTGCCGATTTTCTTGATCGTACGCGCACCTGAGTACTGATTGCCGCCGTTGGTTGTGCCGAGCTTAAGCGCGGCGCCTTCTTCGACATCGAAAACGACGCTCGAACTTAAACCGACCGCGCAATTAAGTTCAGCAACATCGCCGACGCCCTTATAAACCTTAACTGTATGTTCAGAGCCGTGAATCTCAACTGCGCTGCCTTCGTGGCTTCCATCACCGGTGCCGCGCACGATGCCGCCGGTAAAGAGAGTTAAGACATTATTGAGGGAGAAAGTCCAACGATGATTGGCGATATTAAGAATACCCTTGACGATTATTTCGCACGTGCCGCCCCAATCGGTTCCGTCGTTTATATCACTTAAGAGCATAACCCCTTCCTCGATCGTAAGCTTAATCCCGCCCGTCAAACCGCGGGCCGTCGAATACTTTACATCGTTGATGACGGAAAGCTCTTTCGTCGTCGTCTCCTTCGCGGCGGTAATCGCCTCATCAAGCGAAGCATAGTTAGCGGCCGTATCGGCAACATGCGCGGCGGCGGGCTTGGCGGTAAGCCCGTAAACGCCATAGCCGTCGGTCGTCTCCGAAGGAGCGAGATTGACATTATTTCCATTAGAAAGATCGCTTCCAAAAACACCCCTATAAATGTTTTTGCAATCAGCACCCTTCATAGAAACAACGCCGTTTTCGACTTTCAGCGTAACCGGAAGCCCTTTGAGATAGCCGTCATCGATGCACTGCATCCATACGGTAAGCTCATCGCCGGTTCTTGCAATACGGCATCCCCTTACGGGAACATGACGATAAGAAATCACATTGCCTGAACTATCCTTATTCCCCATCCAGCCGCCGGTCATCGTTCCTGTAAATTCCATCTTCAACAAGTCGTCGATTGTGAGGTCGCGCCAGCCAAGAGAGACAAACTCTTTAGTCATGAAGCCTTCCGATGTCATCTCGTCGAGTTTGCGCTTCGCAACACCGTTCGAGCCGATGACGAGCTCCTGCTCCCTGCCGTAGTTTTGGTCGCCTTGAGTTGTGCAGACGTACACGAGCGAACCCGCCGAGATCTCAGGCACATCACCTGACTGAGAAATAAACGAGATGTTTCCCCCATCGGCCGCACCGGTCAATGTGGATGCTGAACCTTTAACAATGAGCTTGCCGCCGTTTGCAAAAGAGAGATTGTTTACGGTCAGATTCTGATCGTCTCCCAAGACAAGCGACGCGGCCCCGTCGACGACCTCCAAATCGGCGAGGCGCGTGATATCGGGGAGCGACAACGTTTCGCCGCGTTTGAGGCGAACTTTGCCATTCACCGTCAACGCGCCCGTAACCGTGACGGAGCTTGCTTTATACATCCTAAGACCGATGATCCCGTACTTCGGAACTCCGTTTTCATCATACCCGTCCGGTTGTCCGTTGGCAGGCGTCATAGATTGCGTAAATTCCGTACCGAGAGTGTTTGAGTTGCCGTTATTCGCCCATTGATATTGGCCGTAAACTTTACCGTCCTCTATCAATAATTTCAGACTTACGACCTTCACATAATCGCCGCTGCTGTTGTGGCGAACCTGCATCTGAAGCGTAACGCCGTCATCGACACGCTGAACATGATAGCCCGCGCACTCGAGTTTCTCGCCACCCATCCAAGCGCCCGCGAACGTACCGCGATATTCCGCATCGGCAAGATCGCCAAGAGTTACATCGCTCCAGCCGAGATCCGTCTTCTCGGAAATATATGCGCCGCTCTCGCCGCCGTATGAATACGCGGCGCTTCTAAATAAAGTTTCAAGTTCAATATTGCCGACATGAACATCTTCGCCCGCAGCGATCGTCTCGCCGACACCGGAAAGCACGACATCGTTGTTATCGGACCATGAAACGGTATCACCGTTCACATCGACCCAATTAGCGCCTTTCCATAAATTGTCCTGCGCGGCGTCGGCCCATTTTAAAACGGGCGGCTCAAGCGCATGAAGGATCGCCTCGGCTATCGCAACAGGATCGCCGTCGACGGGCGTCGCCTCAAGCGTCGCGCTCGGGAAAGTTCTGTTGAGAGTAGAGACGAATGAAGCATATTCTGTCTGAGTCTTTACGCCATCGGCAATATCGAAGAACGCCTGCCAACGCTCTGCATAATAATGTTTCATCAGCCCCGCGTAGCTGCGGTGAGCGTATTCGGAAAGCTCGCTCGTTCCGTTCGCACCTAAGGTCCACGTGGTTATCATACGGCGATAGGCCGCGACGCCCGTATCGGGAGCCTTAGTTTGAACGCGGGCCTCCTTTTTGTCGAGCCGCCATTCATCGGAGCAGGCGAGAATCTGATCGGCAAGATTCATAAACTTCATAAAATCAGCGCGCAGCTTAGAGGAAGTGGCGCACTGCGGCAATATCTCACGCGCCTTATCGGCGAGAATCTGCTGAAAAATTTCAACAAAATCATACCGGAAGGTTTCAAGATCGAGAAGCTCAGGCTTCGCCTTGGCCGAAGCGAGATAAAGCCGCGCCGCCTCGATGAGCACTTGACGTGGATAGGGCGTACCTGTCGTCGGACCCCACGTTGAAACGCATGTCACATTATACGAGGGATTTGCGCAGAAAACGCTTTCGATCGCACCCTGCTGATTCCTCGCGCAGTCCCACACGCTCGTCGAGCAGATATGATGGGCGAGAGCGAGATTGTCGTCCGTATAGCCGTAACGGCGAAGGCGATAATCCTCAAGCCATTTCGGGAGGTCGCCGTCTGAAATATTCTGGGAAGCGCTGTCGGGCTTGGTAAAAGCGTCGGCGAAGATATCGTAGCTCGACGGATTTGTCTCAAGCCCCTCAGACAACAGGCCGTATCCCTTAAAGCTGTCTGCAGCGCCAGTTCCCGAGCCGGGAATATTGCCGAGATTTCTAAAGCGCCTGAATGCTCCGTGCATACCGGTATTGCCGCCGAAGTTCATAACTTCAACCCAGACCCAGGGAAGATATTCTCCCGTCGTATTGTTTACATACGAGGCGCTC
This sequence comes from uncultured Verrucomicrobiota bacterium, assembly GCA_945613785.1. Taxonomy (GTDB): domain Bacteria; phylum Verrucomicrobiota; class Kiritimatiellia; order RFP12; family UBA1067; genus UBA1067. Next base: position 11,436 of record CALZAJ010000031.1, read on the forward strand.
GAAGTTCCGGTATTGTCCATCCCCTGATCAAGCGCCTGAATCAGAGTGTATTTCGGATCTAAACCGTTGCGTAGATTTTGAACGGGCGAGCCCTGCCAGCTTTGAAGAATCCATATGACGCCGGGGAAGGCGGCCTGCTGATAACTTTGGGCGTTGACGGCGCAAAGACGCTGATCTTCGGCGGACATGGTAGAGGGAGG
>CALZAJ010000032.1 GCA_945613785.1 uncultured Verrucomicrobiota bacterium
CGCCGGCGCCCGACACGTCGCAGACCTCGCGGCCTTCGGTCGGCAGATAGACGGTCTCACTTCCGTCGCGCGGCACATAGACCATGCCCTTCTCCGAGAGCGTCACCACCGCCCGCTCGATGTTGCAGGTCTCGAGGAGCTTGCGCGTGTAACGGATCACCTGATCCAGGAAATCGGGCGCCTTCGGATCGAGGGTGACGCCGCAGACGGTCTCGAGTTCCTTGCGGTTCGGCTTCACCAGCGTCGCCCCGCCGTACTTGCGGTAGTCCTTGCCCTTCGGATCGATGAAGACACGCTTCCCGGCCGCACGGCAGAGGGCGATCGCCTTCGTCGTGAACGAGGTCGAGAAGAGTCCCTTCGCGTAGTCGGAGAGGACGACGAGGTCGAAGTCCGGCAGCGCCCGTTCGAGATCTGCGAGGAGCTTCGCCTCCTCCTCGGCCGTCAGCGGCGCGACCTTCTCGCGGTCCATGCGCAGCACATGATGACCCTTGGCGACGAAGCGCGTCTTCTGGATGGTCGGCACCGTCTCGGAGCGCACCGCGAGCAGTTCGGCGTCCGCTTCCTTCAGCAGCGTCTCGACGCGATCGGCCTCGGCATCGGCCCCGACGCGACAGGCCAGCGCCGACTTCACGCCGAGCGCATGGAGGTTGGCGACGACGTTGCCCGCGCCGCCGAGCATCTCGCGTTCGGCGCCCCATCGGAAGACCGGGACCGGCGCCTCCGGAGAGATGCGCTCGACATCTCCCTGGACGAAGCGATCGAGCATCAGGTCGCCGAGGACGAGGATGTGCGCCTTGGTCAGTTCGTTCACGACATTTTCGGCCATAGTCCGACTCCTGAAAGGTATTGCTTGAAATGGAACCAGCCGTCCTCGAGGTTCGCGGAAAGCGAGTGCTTCCGGAGCCATTTGCGGGAACGGAGAACATGCGGATGCGCAGGGTCGGCGTCCGTCACGGACTGCTCCTTCTCGGCCTCGATGACCTTGATGACCTGCGCCCAGAAATTGTATTCGGTGAAGAGACGTGCCTTCGCCGCGCGGATGGCGGGCAGACGCTTCGACCACTCGTCGTTCGCGATCGCCTCCTTCATGATCCGGATCGCCTCGTCCGGATCGTCCACGGGAATCGGGATGAACGACTCCGCCGGGAAGTCCTCGGCGAGGTCCGGCGCACCCGCGTAGAACGGCAGGCACTCGCAGAGATAGGCGTCGACGATCTTCTCCGTCCAGTAGTGCGACCCGATGTGGTTCTCAAGCGCGACATGATAGCGGTACGTGTCCATGAGGTCGCACTTGTTCTTGAACTCATGGACGCCGTGACCGTACCACTCCGCGCCCTCGACCTCGGCGACCATCTTCTTCAGGAGCTGGATGCGCTGATAGTGCTTCGTCCACTTCATCGCCTTTGCCGAACAGACCGCGGCGACGACCTTCGTCTTCTCGGGGATGACGAACGCCTTGTTCTCGTCGTACGAGCGGCTGTTGTACCACGGGAAGTAACCCTTGCCCTGGTGATAGTGCGGATGCTTCTCGGCCGACGGCGGACGGTTCGTGAGGAGATGTCCGAACTGACGCGTGAAGGCCGTGCAGTAGTTCTTGATCGAGACGGGCTCCCACGTCGCGAGAATCGTGCGCTCTTTCGGACACGTCACGGTCTCGTCCGCCTTGAGGTCGTCGAACACCACGAGCCAGTCGTAGTCCGTGCACGCGGGATCCTGCGTGAAGACGTAGCCTGGCGCGTATTCGAACGGCGCCTTGCCGAAGAGCGGATTCTTGGAAACGATCTTGACCGTCATTTCGCCTCCTCCGGAAACAGACTGTCCGCGGGACTGAAATCGGGATTCGAGAGCGACGCGAGGTCGATCATGAGATGGATGATCTGCTCGAGCCGATAGGACGCCTTCGGCTTCGACGCGCGGGCGACGAGCTCGGGCCTGAGCGCCTTCAGCTTCGGCGAGAGCCAGACCTGGAGCGGGACGGACGTCATCGGCACGTTCGCGATCTGTCCGTGGCCGAGCAGCTTCGTGAGCCGCGAGTCATAGCAATCCTCCCCGTGGTCCGCGAAATAGAGGAGGCTCGCCGCGGTCGTCTCGCCCTTCGTCCGCAACGCCTTCACGAACTCGGAGATGACGTAGTCCGTATAGCGGATCGAGTCGTCGTAGGTATTCAGGAGCTCCTTGCCCGCGGCCGGCAGCTCTTCCTTGCCCGGCACGGCGCCGGTGAAGTGCTTGAACTCGGCCGGATAGCGGTTCACATAGGCCGAGTGCGAACCGATCATGTGGAGGAAGATCACCTTCTTCGGCGCGGGATCCTCGAGCGTCTTCACGAACTCAGGCAGGAGCGTCCCGTCGTAGCCTGCGGTCTCAAAGCCCTTCATCGAGCTGAAGTTGAAGCACTTGCGGACATCGGCGTGACCCGCCATCGCGGTGATCGCCGTGTCCTCGAGCGCGTACTGGTTGGAGAGCCAGAAGGTCTTGAAGCCAGCGTCCTTGAAGTAGTCGACGATCGACCCCTTCTTGAAGAGCAGCTCCGGATCCTGGTCCGTCGCGAAGGTAATCGTCTTCTCGAGGGACGGCAGCGTCTGTGCATACTGCGAGCGACAGCCGGTGAACGAGAGGATGTCGCCCGCCGCGCGCGTGAATTCGTTCGTGTCACGGCAGTAGCCGGCGTAGGAATGATGCTGCGAATTGGCGCTCTCGCCGATGCAGACGACGTAGGTCTCGGGGACGTCGGCGGGGATCTTCGAGACGATGGCCTCGAACTTCGGCGCCGCGTGCTCGGCGATCTGACGCTTGAGCGCGCCGTACTGGCGGCGGTACAGCGCGTAGTGGTAGAAGACGCTGACGAACGGATTGAGGACGTAGCTCGGCTTGTGCCGGGCGCCCTTCTTGAAGAAGTTGCGGATCAGCGGAACGGCGAGGGCGGCGAGTCCGATGCCCCAGGCAAGCCGCGTCCATTTCGACGCGAAGCCAAACGGCTGCAGGTGCCAGAGCGCGGCAAGCGGCAGCAAGTAGAGCGTCAGCATCAGCGCCCACTGGGCCTTCGTCTGGTTGTTGCGGATGTACTCGAGCGTCTCCTGCACGTTGGTGACGAAAAGCGAATAGAAGGTGTTGAGGCCCATGCGCGCGCCGAACATCCAGACATGCCCGATCTCCAGGATCACCAGCGGTGCGAAGACGAGGTGGAGAGCGATCACGTACCAACGCGTCCAGGCGGGAGCCGCGACCAGCGGCAGGGAGACGAGCGCAAGCGTCGGGAAGGTGCGCAGATAGTCCTTGGCGACCGTTTTCAGGAAGACACGGTCATGCAGCTTCTCGCGGCTCGCCGACTTGATCGTCGAGAACACGAGCGGCGCGAAGGCCATCAGCGCGAGATAGAGAATGGCGTAGGTCATGAACAGTAACGGTCGATGAGCGTGAACAGACTGCGGTAGAAGGGAAGACGGAAGCGGAAGTTGAACGACAGCCATGAGGCCCAGCCCTTCCGTCGGTCGAAGCGCCGCCAGATCTTGCGGATGAGCAGCCCTCCGACGGCCTCGCGCCACTCGTCCGCCGGGGCTTCGGGCAGCAAGCCGACGAACCGTTCGAGCAGGCGACGGCGTCCCGCGAAATCAAACCAGTGGAGGTGTTCGGCAGCGCACACGATGTAGCGGACCCAGTCATCTGCCGGATAGCCGTAACGGATGTCTTCGAGATCCATGACGCCGGTGATTCGATCGCCGTCGAAGTGGAAGTTGCCGTGATGGAAGTCGCCGTGGATCACGCGCAGACGCGACGCGTCGTAGGCGAGAACGCCGTCGGTGAGCGCGCGCTCGACGAAGTCGCGCAGCCAGCGGCAGGACGGCGCGGACAGGAGGGCCAGGGCCTTTTCACGCACCTTGAGGTTCGGCCTGGGCGGCAGCACCTGCGACACGTTCTGGAGCGACGCGGAGAATTCGCGATAGGTGGAGACGAGCTCCGTGAACTGGGCGTCCGTCAGGCGGTCGGGCATGACGCGTCGGCCCGGACACCATTCGACCACCGCCACCGTGCAGTCGGCGAACTTCAGGGGCGAACCCACGAGCTGAATCGCGCGGCTGCCGCGGAGCTCTTCGAGATGCGGCACGAAATGGTCGGCGAAATAGCGGATTCGCGTCTTCTCGGCGGGCACGCACTTGACGGCCAGACGGCGTCCGTCCGCCGTCTCGGCACGGAAGTTCTCGGGACGCGAGCAGGTCGTGATGAGATCGAAGCGGACGAATCGCGTCTCGAGCTTCTCCTCGAGAAACGCGCGCAATTCGCCGATGTCAAACCGGGGCCTTCTCATCCGATCTCCGTCTCTACGTCTACCTTGATCCCGTACTTGCTCCGCAGCTGAGCCAGGAAGCGCTTGGCCTTTCTGCGCAACTTCATCCGCCGCCAACAGGCCAGATAGGACTCGATGGGAATCAGCGTCTTCGAGTCCGGTTCGAAATCGATCATCTTGAGCTCCATGCTCCCGTCGGGACGGTTCAGCACATGAAAGTTGCCCGGCTCGTGAAAGCGGGCCGCACGCGCGATCAGCTCATTCAGGAGATCCCGCACCTTCGTGTAGATGAAGGCCTTCGCTTGCTCGTCCTGCTGGCGGGCGATCTCGCGACGGCAGGACACGACCGCAGAACCATCGGGATTCAGGTAGAGCGTCTCGAGCACGCCCCAGCCGTACTTGTGATGGAAGACGCGCTCGCAGACCGGCGGCATGCACGCCCTCACCCAGTCGGGCATCGCATGACGCATCTTGCCGTAGATGTAAACCTCCTGGCTCGAAGAATTGCAGAAGCGAGAGAAGCGACGCCACTTGATCTCGCGGCGGATGGACCGTTCCATCTTCCCCGGCATGCAGTCCTCAGGCGGCAGGTAGAACTTCGCGCAAAAGCCCGTGTCGCCGATCCGATAGGCCTGACGACGCGAACCGCGCCCGATCGGCACAAGGGGATTGCACCACAAGAGATACTCGTGCGGAGAAGGACGGTGATGGCGCAGATGACGCTTGTCCTTCAGGAACAGGAGAGACCAGTTCAAGAGAAGGACGTAGCCCAGCGTCTTTGTCGCCTCCTGAGCCGCTTCACGGACGTCGTGGGAGAACTCGACAGACGGCTCGATCCAGGCCCAGAACCTGCGGTGCTGCGCGATATTGGGGAAGATGGAGACGAAGAGCAGCCCCCAGACGAGCAAGGGAAAACGTCGGTTGCGGATGACGGCCCGGAAGCCCGAGACGGACGAACGCTTGTTGAGGATGGCCATGAGCACCGCGGCGGCGAAAGCGATACCGATCGGGATCAGCTCGGGCTCCTCAATGCTGTCAGGGAGGAGTCCTTCCCAGAACGCCTCGAACTCGTTCAGTGCGATGGCGACGAACACGAAACCGAGCGTCAGGAGTCCGCCACGCCACTCCGGATGACGGATGGCCGAGACCACCATGCAGCCGATAGAGGTCAGGAGAATCACCACCTCGACCCACATCAGCATGGCAGGGCCTCCCGTTCGATGATGCGGCGGATGGTGGCGTACAGCGGAGCACGCAACCGAAACTCCACTGACTTGAGAAGCGGGAAACGCGCCTTGGACTGGCGTTTGGCCTGTTTGCGCGTCACATAGATGTCGACAGCCGCAAGCCAGGCCTTGCAGGTGTAGCCACTGGCGCGGACAAGCTCGGCGAGACTGCGCTCAAGCTTGTGCAGACGACGACGGAACCAGATCCGCGTCCGTTCCATCTCATGGACGACGAATTCCAGCAGATCCTCAGTCGGATAGCCCAGACGCATCGACTCCAGATCCAGGATGGCCAAGACGTGTCCGCCCTTAAAGGCGACATTGCGGAAATTGAGGTCTCCGTGAATGACCGACAGCGTCCCGTCAGCCTCGGATCCCTTGACGTCACCGTAGTCCTTTGCATCCTTGACGGCCTTCGCCGCCGTTAAGAAAGCCCGATAGGCCTGCACGAGCTCGTTGACCTGGTCAGACGTGAGGTCGGCGGGATCGACATGGGAAATGCCTTCGAACCACTCCTCGGCGCAAACGGCACGGTCTTCACAGGAGCCGATGCGTCCGTCCATGGCGATCTTCGGGACGAGTGCGGATTTCACCGCCAGGTGACGGCTGACCGTCAGCTGGACGCGCTTCGGATGACCGACCTTCACGAACCACCGTTCGTCGCCGAGCGCGGCAACGAAGTTCTGTGAGGTGTTGCCGCCGCGAACCTCCTTAAACGACGCGAAGGCACGGCCGAACAGCTTTTCCGCCGCGGCTCTGCAAATCTTCACGTCGAAAGGATCCCTCACGTCCTCAGCTCCTCAGAAGTCTCAGGGTCATGCCCAACAGAATCACCGCCCAGACGAGGCCGGCGCCGAAGAACGAGACGAAGACGATGGCGCTGCCAATGTCCTTCGCCTTGCCGGACAGCTCATGATACTCGGTCGAGATGCGGTCGATCGTCGTCTCGATCGCCGTATTGACGATCTCTCCGACGAGTGCCATGAACACGACGTAGATCATCAGCGCACACTCGCACCAGCCGATCAGGCCGAAGAACAGAAGCGTCGCCGCGAGAATGGAACCGAAGAGGAAGACGACGATATCCGTGCGGAAGGCCTTCTCGCCGAGCACCACCGCCATGAAGCCGCGCAGCGAATATTTCGTCGCCTTGCGGAGCTCCTCGGGGGACTTCAGCTGGATGACGGTCTTCAGCTCCGCCGCCTTCTGCTTCAGTTCATCCGTCGTCATGCCGTCTGCTCCTTCTTGCCGTCCGCCAGCGCCTTGTATCCGAGCCAGATCGTCAACAGCGCGAAGAGCGCGATCATCAGTTCGCTGCCTTCCTCGAAGCAGGTGCAGAAGGACGTCGCACGGGTCACGACCTCGGCCGACTTCGCGCCAAGTCCGTCCGCATGGTCCAGCCACGCCGGCAGGCGGTCGAAGACCTGGACCATCACGCCGCTCGCGCCGAAGCAGCCCCAGGCCCAGCAGGTCGCGTCGAGCTTGAACACGCCCTTCAGCCAGGTCGGGAAGAGAGCCAGGAACCCGAGACCGAACAGACCGAAGAAGAGAACGAAGTAGAGCAGGATCAGCGCCTTCATGCCGACGGGAACGTCAGGGCTCGTCAGACCGCGCATCTTGAACGGCGTGCCCGAAAGCCCTTCGGCGCTCAGCCACTTCCCGTCCTTCAGCATGACACGATAGACGACCGTGTCCTCGACGCCGTGCTTGTCCGTCTCCGCGACTTCGACCATCTGCACCGTGCCTTCGGCAGCCTCGAGCTTCGCACAGGCCGCGACCAGCGCCGCCTTCTTCTCCTCGACGGGCTTGTACTTGTTCTTGAAGAGCTTGCCCTTCTCGAGGCTGCCGCCCTCCGTCACGTACTCGGGATAGAGCCGATGGAGCGCGGCGTTGTGCAGGTCCGTCTCCTTGACGACCGCCATCACGACGACGATGCTCGCCATCAGCGCGAACAGCGTCCGACGGACGCGGGAGCCGCCAAAGGGATTGAAGATCCAGACGAACGGGACGATCGCAGCGTAGAACGGCAGCGTCGCGAGCTCGAACGGGGTATGTCCGTCATTGTCGAAGTTCGCGACGAGCGTCGCGGGATCCATCACCGCCCAGACGGCGAGCAGGACGAGGACGCCGCAGAAGAAGAGCACGGGGGACGTCAGCCAGGAACGCCTGAACGTCATGGTCAGATCCTTTCCTCGACACCGCGGAAGTGGACGTTCAGCTCGTGGAGCGGCGCCAGCAGTGTGCCCAGCGAGGTGCCCTTCGTCATCTTCGCAAAGGCGTTCACGTCCTTCGGGAAGCACTTGCCGCCATAGCCGAACTTGCCGTCCGGACCCGGCACGTACGTGTGGGTGTCGTTGATGTAGCCAGAGAGGAGACAGCCCGTATGGACCTTGCGCCAGTCGCCGCCCATCTTCTCGCAGTACTCGCGGCAGGCGTTGAAGTAAGTGACCTTGTACGCACCGAAGACATTGTGCATGTACTTGGTGAGCTCGGCCTCAAGCGGCGTCATCACCGCGAACTTCTTGCCGATGAAGATCTTCGTGAGCAGGTCCTGCGCGCCGGTGAAGACCATCGTCTGCTTCTTGAAGTCCTCGATGTGCGTGCGCTCGGTGAGGAATTCAGGCATGTAGCAGACCTGATGACCCGTCTCCTTCGAGAGGAGGTCGGACGAGCCGGGGAGGATCGTCGTACGGACGAACACCGGGACATTCGGCAGCTTCTTGATGAGTTCCTTCATCAGCGTCAGGTCCTGCGTGCCGTCGTCTTCGGTCGGCACGTGAATCTGCAGGAACGCGACGTCGATCTGCGAGAGATCGTCGTTGTAGCCCTTCGGCGGATCACTGATGAACAGCTTGCAGTCAGGATTGTTGTTCTCGAGCCAGTCCTTGAGCGCACCGCCTACGAAGCCGCATCCGATGATACCCACGTTGATCATTTCGTTACCTCCTTGTAAACCGCCAGGGACTGCTCGGCCATCTTCCCGAAGGAGAAGCGCTCCAACGCTTCGGCCCGCAAATCCCCGAATGTCATGTTCGAAACCTTCTCAATCGCCACGGCAAAGGCCGCGGCATAGTCGGCGGACTCCGCCACCAGCACGCCGTCCGTCCCATCACGGACGACGTCCAACGCCCCGCCGAACGCGCGCGCCACGACGGGCTTGCCCATCGCCAACGCCTCGGCCATTGACCGTCCGAACGCCTCGGGCTTGCGCACGTTCGACGACACCACGCAGTCCGCCAGCGCCAGACACTCCGCGACCTTCTGCTGGTTGCCCGCGAAGACCACGCGCGAACCGAGACCGAGTTCGGCCACCAGCGCGCGCAACGATTCCTCGACGTCCTTGCGCAGCGCCTCCGCCTCACCGACGAGCACAAGCTTGAACCGCTCGGGCAGTTTCGCGACGGCGCGAATCAGCACATCGTAGCCCTTGAGCTGGGTGATGCGTCCGACGCCCATCACGACGAAATGACCTTCCGTGCCCCATTCGACGCGCTTCGCCGCCAGGAACTCCCGATCCAGCCGATCGCTGTCGAAGAGCGCGCCGTCAATGGCGCGGGGAATCACGCGGAGCTTCTCTTCGGCGATCCCGTACGCCGCCTTCAGATAGTCGGCGATGTAACGCGACGGCGTCACGGTGAGATCGCCCGCCGTCATGACCTTCGAGTAGGCCGAGACGGAATTCGCGCCGTGCGCAAAGGTGATCCAGGGAATGCCGAGACCACGGTTCGCCCACTTGAAGAGCCAGGCCGGCACACGGGAATGCGCACAGACCGCGTCCGGCTTCTCCGCGAGCAGGATCTTCCGCAGACGGGCCGCCCGCAAGAAATACGTCAGGGGGTTCTTCGACTTGACGTCGCAGAGGACGGACCTTCCGCCGTCCTTCTCGATCTCCGCAAGCAACCGTCCGCCTGCCGACACGACGACGTTCTCCCAGCCCGCGCCGACCAGCACACGGTTCACTTCCACGACGCCGCGTTCGACGCCGCCTTGCTCCATCGCAGGCACGAGTTGCAGCGTCTTCATTCCACGACTCCCTTCGCCGCGCGCTCGGCGGCCTTGGCCTCGTTCTCCGCGAGCTTCGCCACGCCCTCCGGCTTCGGCGTGCGGCGGAATGCGTGGTAGTTCAGCACCCAGCAGCCAGGATGACGGCGGATCACGCCCTCGAGGTCCGTGAGACAACGCTGCGTCATGCCCCAGACGTCCTTGGCATCGTCCGCCGTGTAGGTGTTGATCACCTCGCAGCGGTAACGGCCGTCCTTCAACGGACGCGACCAGGCGACGATCGTCGGGGCCTTCGCCTTCAACGCAAAAAAGGCAGGCGCGGCGGAGACGGACACGGGCTGCCCGAAGAAACGCACCCAGACGCCGCCGTCCGCCGGCTTGACCTTCTGGTCGACCAGCAGTCCCAACGACTTGCCGGCCTTGATGCCTGCCATTAACGGACGGAACGCGCCCGCCGCCGGCACGATCTCCTGGCCGATCGACATGCGCGCCTTCATCAGCAACTTCGTCATCGCCCCCGTGCCGATATCCTTGGCGACGGACATCATCTGGTGCCCTTCGAGATAGGCGAGCTGCGACAGAATCTCCCAGCAGCCGATGTGGCCCGAAACGGTGACCGCCGGTTTGTTCGCCGACAGGAAGGCCGCCCCACGCGGCGACATCTCGCCCGCCTTACGCGCGCGCGCGACGGCGTTGCGACAGGTCCAAAAAGCATGCCCCACCGCACGCGCCATGTTGCGATAGCTGCCGCGGACGATCAGCTCCTCCCGCTTCGGATCAAGCGAACCGAACATGACGCCAAGGTTGAAATGCGCGTTGTCACGACCCTTGCGGTCAAAGCGGTACATCACCGCCGACACGAAGTCACAGACCCGCAGCATGCCCTTGTGCGTGAGATTCGTGAAGACGAGATAGCCAAGGCCGATGCCAAGCCACTCGAACGGACGCCGCAACGCCCGCTTGAGTCTCCTGAATCGCTTGCCCGCCTTGGCCATCCCGCCCGGATCCTCAGTGCTGGTTGTAGGTCGCGTTGACCTCGTCCCAGGTGCGGGTCGTGAAGAACTTCGAAATGGCCGTATCGTACTCGGCCGTGTGCGTGAAGGCCTTCTTCATCAGCTTGAAGCGGGTGTCGAGACCGAGCGTGCCGCCATGGGACTCGAGCTCCTGAACGATATTCGCGTAGTCGAGCGGATCGGTGACGGACGCGACGCGGAGATAGTTCTTCGCGGACGCACGGACCATGCACGGGCCGCCGATGTCAATGTTCGTACGGGCCATCTCAGGCGTGACGCCTTCCTTGGCGACCGTCTGCTTGAAGGGGTAAAGGTTCACAACCACCATGTCGAGCGCCTTCGCATCAAGACGCTTGATGTCGGCCTGGTGCGCATCGTTGTACTTTTCGGAGAGAATGCCAAGGTAAATCTTGAAATCCAGCGTCTTGACGAGACCGCCCTGCATCTCCGGCTGACCCGTATAGTCGGACACCGCCACGAGCGTCCCCTCCGCCTTGTCGCCGAGGATCTCCTTCACCTTCGTGTAGGTGCCGCCCGTCGAGTAAATCTTGACGCCTGGACACGCCTTGACGAGCGCCGGAACGAAGGTCTCAAGACCCGTCTTGTCGCTCACGCTCATAAGCACATGCTTGACGGCAACGCGGTTGTCGATCTCGGTAACAATATTCAATGACATAAAATTTCTCCTAAGTTGACTATTAGAGCACATTATATCATATTATCAGGGTTTAAGGGACCCCTTAATATCTTCAATACTGGGGAAGAAAACCAGGCGTTTCAGTGGGGACAGACCCCGCTACTTTCCCGAGTTTGCCACTTGAAAATCTCAAAATCGCGCTCCCGACCAAGCCCGCAT
>CALZAJ010000033.1 GCA_945613785.1 uncultured Verrucomicrobiota bacterium
ATGCCCTTTTGCTCAGATGCTCAGATGCCGAGGTCGGTCAAGACCGCGCCAGCGGTGTTGACTGACCGAGTACAAAAAAATTAAATTCGCCATTGACTGGGGGCAGGGTGTTTTGATATACTTTGTTCTCAGTCATAAAGGCCAGGTTAGCACAGTTGGTAGTGCGGCTCATTCGTAATGAGCAGGTCGGGGGTTCGAATCCCTTACCTGGCTCCAGTTGGCGGGAGTAGATCAATTGGTTAGATCAACAGATTGTGATTCTGTGGGTTGCGGGTTCGAGTCCCGTCTCCTGCCCCAGAAAGGATTTTGGTCGTGGCGGTAATCCAGACGTTGATTGATTTGCAGGAAGTGGATGGACGTATCCGTGAGCTTGAGCTCGAACTGAAGGATCTTCCCCGCCGCAAAGCTCTTGAAACCGCCCGTCTCTCTGGTGTTAGCGCTGATCTTGAAGCTGCGAAGGCCGGTCAGGAATACGCGAGCCAGCGTGTGAAGAATTACGAAGCCGACGCGCAGGCGCTCAAGGACAAGATCCAGCAGCTGAAGTCGACGCAGGCCACGCTCAAGAGCAACAAGGAATACCAGCAGTATTCGATTCAGATCGATCTCGTCAGCCATGATCTCGAGACGACCGAGAACAGCCAGATTGCTGCGATGGACGATCTTCCTTCCGCCGAGAAGCGCACGTCCGATGCCCAGGCCAAGTTTGATGCGGAGAAGGGCGGCGTTGACGCCTTCTGTGCTGAGATTGACGAGCGCATTGCTTCGGTCAAGGCCGAGCTCGACGAGTGCATGAAGGAGCGTGCGGAGAAGGCGAAGCTCGTGGCGGATCCGCAGTTCAAGCTTTACTATGAGCGCCTTCGCACCAAGCGTTGGCCGGTGGTTGTTTCGCTCACCCACGAGGGTGTGTGTGATGGTTGCCATCTCGTTCAGCCGCCGAGCGTTGCTCAGATGGCCGATGCGAACGAGAAGCTCGGCAATGAGGGTAGGCCGCAGCGCATTGTCGCTTGCACGATGTGCGGCCGCATCCTCTACCGTTGATTTTTGAAATCTCCTGAAGCGACGCGCGTGTGACCGGTCGCGGCCCGCAAGGGCTGAGGAAAGTCCGGACTCCACAGGGCGGAGGATCCGCTTGTCAAGGGCGGAAGGTGTCGGGTAATCCGACGCGATGGAAAGTGCCACAGAGAAAGACAGCCTCGCAAGGGGTGATGGTGAAAGGGTGAGGTAAGAGCTCACCGGCACGGCTGAAACGACGTGCGCAGGGTAAACCCTCCTCGGAGCAAGATCAAATAGGGGATCGAACGGGCGGCTCGTCCGGCTGGCGCCGATAAGGTGTCATGAGATTCCGGGTTGATTGCTTAGATGAATGATCGGATTCGTCGGTGTCCGCAAGGATGTCGGCGGAGAACAGAATCTGGCTTATTCGCCGCGCGTCGCTTCAGGAGAATTCTTTTTTGCCTTACGCGGCACCGACTAACCCATTACCGCCCTCGTGCACATCTCTTTGTTCCTGACGGCCGCTGATGTGGTATAATATTCGGAAACAGGAGGCTTTTGACATGGCGAGCATCACGGACTATTCGTGGGAAGATTTCGAGAAACTTTCACTGCTTGAGAAGCGTCCGTTATTGGCTCGCAGTGAGGGGGATGGCCTGCCGTTCCACACGCTCTTCGCCCAGCAGTTCGACCGAAACGTCCTGGAGCGTCTCTGTGCGCTCTCCAATCGTATCCGCTTCATCAACAAGTCGAAGGAGGGCGCTCTTTATCTGAAGAGCATCCTGGCGCACAAGCGGGCGATGCTCTATTTCTCGCAGCCGTCTTCGCGCACGTTCCTCTCCCATCTGAACGCCTGCCAGATTCTGGGCCTCACCACGAGCTCGGTTCGTGACGCGGCGACCTCTTCCGAGGCGAAGGGCGAGTCGAAGATCGACACGATCCGCACGTTTTCGAGCTATGTCGACCTCATTATCATGCGTTGTCCGGAGAAGGGCCTGGCCGAGCAGTCCGCTTGGGAGCTGTCGAACAGCGAGCGTCCGATTCCGATTCTCAACGCGGGTTCGGGCAAGGATCAGCATCCGACGCAGGCGCTTTTGGACATCTATACGTTGGTCCGCTCCTTCGAGGAGAAAGGGGGGCTTGACGGTCGCACGGTGACGTTCTGCGGCGATCTTCTGCGCGGCCGCACGGTCCGTTCGCTATCCTACCTCCTGACGAACTTCAATGACATCAAGCAGATCTTCGTCGCGCCGAAGGAGCTCCAGGTTCCGGAGGACGTGATTGCGATTCTCAAGGAGAAGGGCGTCAAGTACGAGATCCATGACGACCTCAAGGCTGCCGTGAAGGTTTCTGACGCCGTTTACATGACGCGCATCCAGGACGAGTGGGACGCGTCGAAGGGCGAGTCCGCCAAGATCGACACCTCGCGTTTCAAGTTCGGTGCCGAAGAGCTTGCGCTTTTGGGCAAGGACGGCATCATCATGCATCCGTTGCCGCGCCGTGACGAGATCAACACCTGCTGTGACCACGATCCGCGCGCAATGTACTGGCGCCAGATGCGCAACGGCATGTGGATCCGTGCCGCGCTCATCGCCTCGACGTTCGGCTACGAACGCTCGATCATGGACTGCGGCTACTGAGTCCGTCCCTTGCGTCGGGCATGAGGCCCGATAATATGCTCATTCGGCCAATTACTCTGCCTAGTTTCGCAAATAAATGCTATAATAAACATTTCTATGAGCGAAGGCGTTGGTATTGTCGAATCAAAGGATCTCGAGCTGAAGCTGCCTGAGGGCGGTTTCAAGCTGGAGTATGGTGGCGTTCTGAAGCGGATCTCAGTGCGGTACGAAGAGTGCGGCGCCCCGATGCGCGAGGACAACGTCATTTACATCTGCCATGCGCTCACGGGCGATGCCCACGTGGCCGGCATCAAGCCGGGCGAGACGAAGCCCAGCGGCTGGTGGGAGGAGATGATTGGCCCTGGCCGAGCCATCGACACGAATCGGTGGCACATCATTTGTGCGAACGTTCTCGGCGGTTGCATGGGCACGACGGGTCCGATGTCGATCAATCCCGATACGGGCAAGCCCTATGGGTCCGCCTTCCCGCAGTACACGATTTCCGATGCCGTTGACGTCTATCGTCTGTTCCTGAAGCAGCTGGGTGTGAAGCATCTGGCGGCCATCATCGGCGGCAGCTACGGTGGCATTCAGGTCGCCGACTGGGTGACGCGTTGTCCGGACGAGATGGACAAGGCGTGTCTCATCGCGACATCCGCCTCTTTGAACACGCAGGCGCTGGCCTTTGACGTGGTCGGTCGTGCCTCGATCACCGAGGATCCCGCGTGGAAGGGCGGCGACTATTATCTCGAAGGCGACGCGAAGGGTCCGAAGGCCGGCCTGGCCGCGGCGCGTCAGCTCGCGCACATCACGTATCTTTCGCGTGGGCTTCTCCAGGAGAAGTTCGGCCGCGAGTTGCAGAAGAACTTCGTGGAGGCTCCGGCGGAGGACCGTGCGAAGCGCGAGGCCGAATTCAAGACCTATTTCCAGATCGAGAGCTATCTCGACCACCAGGCGCTCAAGTTCATCCGCCGGTTCGACGCGAACAGCTATCTGCACATCACGCGGTCGATGGATCTGTTCGACGCGGGCTCGCGCTACGGATCCCTTGAGGCGGCCTGTGCGCGGGTGAAGGCGAAGTGTCTGGTCGTCTCCTATCAGAACGACATCCTTTTCACCGAGTGGCAGTCGAAGGAGATCGTCCATGCGCTCCTGAAGAACGGCAAGTCCGTCTGCTATTGCCATCTCGAGGCGGGCACGGGCCACGACTCGTTCCTCACCGACATTGAGGATCTTTCGGGCCTCGTGTACGGCTTCCTGATGGAGCGCACGCCGAAGGTCCTGGCCTGGCAGAAGAAGCAGTACCGCAACGTTACGGCGATGGTCAAGGAAGGCGCTCGCGTCATCGACATCGGCTGTGGCGACGGCACGCTCCTGAACGTCCTGCGCAAGGCGAAGAACGTGACGGGCGATGGCGTGGACATTGACATCGATCCGTTCAAGGAGACGGTGGCGGACGGGCACAACGCATACTGGGAGGATGCGGACGAGGGACTGTCGATCATCCCCGACCGCCACTATGACCTGGCGATCTGTTCCGACACGCTGCAGGAGGTGAGGAATCCGCGCGGACTGCTGCATGAGGCGTTGCGCATCGCGGACGAGGCGATTGTCTCGTTCCCGAACTTCGCGTGCTATTGGATTCGGTTCATCCTCGGCTTCAAGGGATGTCTCCCGGTGTCCAAGCAGCTGCCGTTCGAGTGGTACGATACGCCGAACATCCACTGCATCACGCTCAAGGACTTCCGCCGGCTTTGCGAGAAGGAGGGGATTGAGATCCTAGAGGTCAAGGCGGAGAGTCGCCGCATCTTCGGCAAGCTCCTGCTGGCGCTCGGTTTCAAGAATCTCGGTGCTGCGCGCATTATTGCGCGAATCAGGAGGAAGGCATGACCATGACGCTTCCACAGCGAATCGCCCACATCCTCAAGCACGGACTTGCGGCGCTGCATTCGTGCGTGTATGGGGAGCTTGGCTCGAAGGGCGCGGTCGAGGACATCGCGCGGGACCTGGAGCGCGAGATCGCGTTGCTCTGTCCCGACCGTGATGCGAAGGCGATTGTCGCCGAGTTCACCGCGGCGATGCCCGAGGTGCGCCGTCTGGTGGAGACGGACATCACGGCCGCTTACGAGGGTGACCCGGCGGCATCGAGCCGCATGGAGGTCGTGATGTCCTATCCGGGACTTCTCGCGGTCACCATCCACCGCATCGCCCACGTGCTGTATCGGCTTAAGGTTCCGATCATTCCCCGCATTATGTCCGAGCTCGCCCATTCGAAGACGGGCATCGACATCCATCCGGGCGCGACGATCGGCGAGCGTTTCTTCATCGACCACGGGACGGGCGTCGTCATCGGCGAGACCTGCACGATCGGCCGGAACGTGAAGCTCTATCAGGGCGTGACCCTCGGCGCGAAGTCCTTCGAAAAGGATCCCGTCACCGGCGCGCTCGTGAAGGGCATCAAGCGTCATCCGAATGTCGAGGACAATGTCGTCATCTATGCCGGCGCCACGATCCTCGGCGGTGACACGACGATCGGACATGACTCTGAGATCGGCGGCAGCGTCTGGCTGATCTCGTCCGTACCGCCGAACTCCCGCGTCTACAACAAGCCTCCGGCTCCTGTCATCAAGTCGATCGGATGACGTTCGGTTCGGCAGTGCTGTTGGCGGCCGTCACGGTCTGCACCTGGAACGGCGAATGGTTCCCGTCGGGACGCGCCGAGCACCGCGACACGCCTGAGAACGAGGCTCGGACGGTTGCTGCGGCCGCCCGGATGTTGTCGGATGGCTTTGCACGGGTCGATCCTGCGGGCACCAACGACCTCATTCTCTGTCTCAACGAGATCCGCAACCCCTTAGTCGCGGATTCGCTCGTCAAGGCGATCGGACGCACCAATCTCTCGGTCGCCGTCATCTCGGGTTACCGTCGGCGAGACCGTTTTGACATGCAGCAAGACGTCATCGCCACGACGCTTCCCGTTGTCGAGGCGAATTGGAGCACCTGGCGCAATGCGCGGGCGGCGACGCCGCCGCGGGGGTATGCGCATGCGAACGTGTTGATTTCGCCGACCGTGACCGCGAGCGTCTATGCCGTCCATCTCAAGTCGAATTACGGACAGACCACCGAGGCACAGGCCGTGACCAATCGGCTCAAACGCACGCTGGCGATCGGACAGTTGCTCGCGCAGGAGAAGCCGAAGAGGGGGCGGGCGTCGAATCCGATGATCATCGCCGGCGACATGAATGCGGACAAGTGGGATTCGTCCTTCGCGCAGGAGACGATTTTCACGGCACTTGCGAAGGCCCGTTTCACCGATCCGCTGGAGCGTCTCGATCCGAGGGCGCGCGTGACGCATCCGGGGCGCGGACGCTTCGGGGACAGCGTGTTGGATTACGTGTTCATCAGGTTGTTGCAGTGCGTGGGGAATCCGTTGGTTCTGCCGGCTGAAGGACTCTCGGACCACAATCCCGTATTTGTGGTAGTAAAGCCCTAAAGTTCCGTTTTTTTGATATAATTAAGCGCATGAATTTAAACAAGAAGAAGCTGGTCCTCTCGGCTGTCGGGGTTGGTGTTTGTCTCTCGGTCCTTCTCGCCGTGTTGCGGGTATGCGGAACGCGGGACGTGTCCTCCGATGCGGCGAAGGTCCCTGAAGTCCAGACGGTCGTGCGAACCGAGACGGTGACGCTCACAAACTTCGTTGAAGAGGTCGTGACGGTGACGAACGTCGTGACGGTGACGAACGTCGTCGAACTCAAGCCGCCGGCCCGCATCCTTTCGTTGCGCAAGACGGCGCCTTATGTCGTCACGAGCGACACGTTGCCGGCCGACCAGCTGTTGCAGCGGCTGTCCAAACAGGGTGCGCGCGTGGTCCGCGTCTATCCCGCCTCGCGTGCGTTGGTGGAGGCCACGGATGCGATGGTGGCCGGCATGGGTGAGGAGTCTGGTCTGTACCGTGTTGAGCCGCTGGCGGCGGAGGACAAGGTCGGCGTGGGCATCCTGCCCCTGACGACGGCGGGCGAGAAGGCGAAGCCGCAGGAGGTTGCGATTCGCGTTTATCCGATCAGCTCGATCGACGTTGGCCAGATCGTCACGGCGGTCCAGCGTCTGGACGGGGAGGCCTCGGCGCAGATCATCGAGGGCCGTCCGGTCGTGTTGGCGAAGATTTCAACGGGTGTGGTGCTTGAGTTGGCGCGTCGTGGAGACGTTCGTCGCATTGAAAGGGACAGGTAAGAGATGCAAGATTCCAAGAAGGCTCTGTTGACGGACGTCGTGATTGCGGTCGTCCTCGGTCTAATCGCCGCGGTTCTGTTCATGACCTCGACGGCGGATTACATCTATCCGGGTGAGAGCGCCCATCTGGCCGCGCTGTGGAACGGGCTCGACGTCTCGACCTTCCGGCCCTATCCGCTGATGGCGGCCTTCGCCGAGGGTGGCACCAACGCGATCATGTGGAAGTGCGGTGTGCTGACGACGGTGTTCCTCTACGTGCTGTTCGTCTTCTTCGTGCGCTATCGCATCAGCGAGGAGGATGCGAGCGAGCACACCGTGGCGGCGACGCGTGTCGGCGGGGTGGTCCTGGCCGTCGTGTTCATGCTGACGCCGGCCGTCCGTGAGGCAGCCTCCCACCTCGAGCCCCGTCTCTTCGACTTCATGTGGGCGATGCTCGCCTTCGTGCTGATCGCGGTCTATTCGTGCATGCCCAAGTGGATCGGCTGGCTCTTCGTGATTCTGTCCGCGACGGTCGCCGGCTGCGGCGTGGCGGATTCCCCGCTGACGATGATGCTCCTGCCGCTGTATTTCGTCGCCGTCTGGAGCGTGGCGTCGCCGCGCGGTCGTCGTCCTTATGGTGTCGCTGCGCTCTTCCTGCTCGTCTACCTGCTGGCGATGTTCCTCTACGTCAAGGGCTCCGTCGGTGACATGACGGAGTACCTGCAGGCGCAGAAGGCGGCCGTGAAGTTCTATTTCCAGGCGAAGAACTGGGTCCTCGTCCTGGCCCTTGCGACGGTTCCGTTCGCGATCTGCCTGATGGCCTGCCGCAAGTCGCTGAGCCATGAGAGCGGCCTCTCGCAGTGGATGTTCCACCTGGTGCTCACGCTGGTGACCGTCCTGACGGTCGCGACGCCGCTTTCGCCGTCGGTCCTGATGGATGCGTCGGGCGTGTTCCCGGTGGCGACGAGCGCGTTCGTGGCGATCACCGCGGGCTATCTCGCGACCTACTGGTGGCTGCTCTTCAAGTCGGCATTCCGCGTCAACGAGTCTCTCGAGGAGGAGTCCACCGCGCGCTTCAGCCGTCCGATCGCCTGTGTCGCCGGCGGCGTGCTGGTTGTGGCCGTGGTCGGTTCCGGTCTCATCAACCTCTTCACCTTCGACCGCGATTCCGGTCGTTTCGTGACCCTTGTCGCCGAGAACATCCTTGCGGAGATGGGCGATCGCACCTGGCTCGTGACGGACGGCACGATCGACGACAACCTGCGTTTCGCGGCCCGTGCGGAGCCCGGTCGCGAGCTCAACATCATCTCGCTGACGCGCGATGCCGACAAGGACTACATCGCCGCCTTGACCGAGCTCGTGAAGGAGAAGAAGATCGGCGGCGAGAACAACGGCGACCTGCTGCTCTCCCTCTCCATCGGCGTATTGCCGTTCGTCCAGGACTGGTTCGCCATGGACACCAACGTATCCCGTCAGGTGGCGGTCTTCGGCGTTCCCGACCTCTGGTATTCCGCGCAGCTCACGGCCGTCCCCGAATTCCTGGTCTTCGGTGCCGATTCGTCCAGGAAGCCCGACTGGAGCAAGAGTGAGGCTCTCCTCAAGGCGCTGCCGGCGCCGAAGGGCTGGGGCAGCTATCAGCTTTGGCGTGAGACGAATCCCGTCAAGCACCTTCGCCTCGAGCTGCGCCGCTACCTGGGTCTCATGGCCAATGACCGCGGCGTCTGGCTGCAGGAGAACGGGAACGACGACGAGGCCTTCAAGATGTACGACCTTGCGTTGGAGACGATGGACCGCGACAACATCAGCGCCCTCGTCAACATCCTCGTGATGGGCGACAAGGGGCATCCCAAGGCTGCCGCCCGCAAGCGTGATCTCTTCGGACGTCTCCAGGCGATCGTCAAGGACGAGTCCCGTCGCTACATCCTGCAGGGCCTCAGCAAGTACTACGGTTACATCCGTGATGCCCAGTACTTCGCCCGCAACGGCTATGCGTGGGCGCGTTCCGGCCGTCCGGGCGAGGCGTTGGCGCAGGTTCGTCGCGCGCTCGATCTCGTGGCGACCGACAACCGTCATGCACTCCTGAACATGATGGCTTCGCTGTATGCGGCCGACAACGACCGGCACAAGTCGCGCGAGACCTACGAGTCCGTCCTTGCGCAGGATGCCGACAACCACGACGCGCTCATGGGCCTGATGCGTCTTGAGCTGATGGACTGCAATTCCGAGAAGGCCGCCGAATACCTCGAACGCGTCACCAAGCTGAACGGTGATGATCCGCGCGGACAGCTTGAGCTTGCGATGCTCCACATGATGCGCAACGAGCTGGACGAGGCGAAGAAGGTGATCCGCAAGACGACGGACGCCGATCACGGCAATCTCCAGGCCTGGTCGATGCTCGCGATGGTCACGATCCAGCAGATCGACGCGACCAAGGATGCGATCGAGGCCAAGAAGCTCGAGCGCCAGCTGCGTGACGAGATTCTCGCCACGATGGAAAAGCAGGCGCGCAACCCGTCCGACTACTATCTCCAGACGACCCGCGCGTTCATCCTGCTCCGCCAGGGCGAGGAGAAGCGTCGCGCTGCCCGTGACGCCTTCGCCGCCGCCGCCAAGGAGCGTCCCGACATTGCCGGCACGACCGACCTCGTCCTCGGGCTCGACATCTCGCTCGACGACAAGGCCGAGGCCGAGAAGCATGCGCGCGACGTGCTCCGTCGCAACCGCAAGGCGCCGCTTGCGAACTACGTGATGGGTTCGCTGGCGCTTCATCGCGGACAGCTTCGCGAGGCCGAGGAGTTCCTCCGTCGCAGCGTCAATACGCAGAAGCCCGCCGCCCTGGCGCTCAACGACCTCGCCGAGGTTCTCCGTCGCCGGAAGGAATTCGCCGAGGCCGAGAAGTATGCGCGCAAGACCGTCGAGGTCGCGCCGAGCCTCTACGTCGCGTGGGAGACGCTCGCGTCCATTCTGCTCGATGCGAACAAGGATCTCGACCAGGCCGAGGAGTACGTCAACAAGGCCGTCGAGCTCTCGAAGGGCGCCGATGGCAAGGCGAGCGACATCCGTATGGTCATCTCCCAAATCCGCGTCCTCCTCGCCCGCAAGGACCTGATTCACGCGAAGTCCGCCATGCGCATGGTTGACAACCGCATCGGCGAGCTCTCCGACTACGAGCGTGCCGAATACGAGGAACTGAAGAAGAGTGCTCGCTAATCTCCTCCTCGCCGCCGCGTTTCAGGTCGGACCGTTCTACGAGCAGAAGCCCGCAGAGGAGTATTTCGCGGTCCGACCGTTTTACGCGCAGGAGGGGGAGACGACAGACGTCCTTTGGCCGCTCTTCACCGCCCATCGCGACTGGTGGCGGTTCTGTTTCATCGTCAACTGGCAAGACGATCCGGAGACGGATGGCTATCAGTTCTCGGTCGTCCCGTTCTGGTTCAACGGGAAGGACGCCGAGGGTTCCTATGCGGGGCTTTTCCCGCTCTACGGTCACCATCCTCACATCGGCATGGTGTACGATCTCGACTTCGCCCTCTGGCCGCTCTGGCACCGCTACAAGATGCCGCGCGCCGTCTGGCGTGACGGACGCCGCGAACAGGAGTGGATGACCTCGAACGCCGTCCTCTTCCCGTTCGTCAGCTGGCGATCCGACGGTTCCTGGGGCGTCTGGCCGCTTTATGGCGTCAACCACCAGCGCGAATCCGACCACCGCTATTTCCTCTGGCCGTTCGTCTCCTGGGCGTCCTATCGCGAGGACCGCGATACCGCGGGGGCCGGTTATTCCTGGACGGTGATGCCGTTCTACGGACGCGTCCGCCGTCAGTACGAGCAGCAGGATTCCTTCCTGCCGCCGTTCTTCTCCGTCGCCACGACCTGGTCGAAGCGTCCGTCGCCCGCCGACGCGCCGGTGAATTCAGGCCCCGAATCCGTCCGCATCCGTGCGCCGTGGCCGCTGGTCGAGTTCGAGTACACGCCCGTGCGCCAGCGTCTGAGCATCTGGCCGTTCTATGAGACGGACACGCATTTCGACTACACGAAGGGCGAACAGACCTCGCACGTGACGCGCTTCGGCTGGAAACTCATCGAGCTTTATGACGACGAGACGCGCGTGTTCCCGTTCTACGCGTCCGGCCGCGACCACTTCCGTCTCTGGCCCCTCTGGGAGACGGAGGAGAAGGGGGAGGTGAAGGAACGTCGCGTGCTCGGTCTGTTTCCGATCCGCTGGGTGCCGCAGATCGATCGCAACTGGTCGAAGTTCTGGACGTTTTACGAGCACAGGTCCTGTCCGCTCTA